>JAOZGF010000273.1 GCA_027491845.1 Thermoproteota archaeon
AAGTGTAATGGGGATTTAACCCTTATTTTTTTCATGATCTCCTCGTTTGTTTGGGCGGCTAGGATCTGTCTTAAAATGAGCCAGTAAACCCTGTCAGCTTCCCTCTCCATTTCAATGGCCTCATTGGCCAGGTCAGGTCTAACTTCAGAGAAAGCACGTGCAGTTACATCCAACATAGACAGGACGGTTGAAAAAAGCCTTCCACACAATTCATCCAGAGGAAACAGCTCATAACCACCACAACACTTCAACTTCACTTTCTCCAAGGTTTGCTCAATGATCTCCATTCCAAGCAACCTTCTAATGGAGCCCCTTATCTCTTCAAGATGCTGTGTACTTATCTCCTTTTCATTTACAATTGTTATACTGTTCCAACCCACAATGTAACACCCTGTTATCAGCCTGGCGAGGTGGCCTGGAGTTGTGCAGAGCCTCGTATCGATCACGTAGTTGTCTCTGGTCAGTTTCTTCCTTATCCTGTCCGAATATATCCTTAGAGAACCGTCATAACCTTCAACCAGGGTTACATTGTCACCTGCCTTAACTCCGGTCTCTTCAACCCATTTTTTAGGCAGAGAAATCGTCAATGTTGAATAACCAACTTTCTGAATTTTTCTCGTTTCCAAAAGACCACCATAATAGTATAAAAATCAATATACTCTATATCAGCTCTAGGCAACTGAATATATTTAACTTTTAACGTAATTACTCAGTTATACTTTTTTCCCATGAACATTTACATGCTTCAATCATAAGCACCTAACCATTAAAACTAAAAATTTCCAAGAGTGATATTATTACCTAAAGAGGAGAAAACTGATGGAAGAAAGTGCAAAGCAAGTTTATGAGGACGTAGAGCCTGAAATACCATGCTTCATAACTAAACTCTACCCTAGAGACATAAGATTGCTGGAAACAATCCATATATCGGACAAATTCAGGAGATGGGTTTCATCTGAAGGTGAAAGGGGGAGAGAGGAAGCGAAAAAACTTTTAAAGGAAAGACTGCAAATGGGACAGGAGGTATGGATAGTTGTTTCACTGGAAAAAGGAGTAAGCGAAATAATTGGCTTTGCATTAATAGTTAATTGGCCTGGTTTACCCCGTGCGAAAGCCATTGACGCAATGGAAGTAGCTGTTCCTTATAGGAGAAAAAAGATCGGTTCATCCCTTCTTAGAAGAATAATAAACGACGACGACACAATTTACGTTTTAATGTTTTCACCTGAACCAGGCAAGGAGGTTGCACTGGAAAAATTCTACAGATCCTTCGACTTCGAGTTCCTTAGCGGGGACTACATGATCCGTTTCCCAAACGACGTGAAAAAACTTGAAAAATGGGGTAAATTCGTTGATAATTTGCTTGAAATATATAAGTCCCTAAAAAACAAATTGGAGAATAAAACGAGAATGTTGAAAGCCATAGTGGAAGAACAGAAGGCCGCTAAAACAATGTAAACAGTGATGCGGTTGAAAAAAAATAATGTTGACTTCAGGTATTACCCCCCTAAAGCGAAAGTCGTCATAAAGTCACCCTACAAAGGAGATAAAGACATTGTTAGAATGGATAAAGCAACCATGTCGCTTTTAAAAGTTAAAAAAGGTGACGTGGTGGAAATAAC
Source organism: Thermoproteota archaeon (assembly GCA_027491845.1). Taxonomy (GTDB): domain Archaea; phylum Korarchaeota; class JAOZGF01; order JAOZGF01; family JAOZGF01; genus JAOZGF01. The sequence goes on from JAOZGF010000273.1 coordinate 1,623, forward strand.
GGCAAGTTTCTGGTCTCCCTGGGGGTCGTCTGTAACAGCTATAGTCGACGAATTAATGGAGGACGAGTACGGGATAATAAGACTCTCAGAAAACAAATTGAGAGAAGGAAACTTTAAGGTAGGCGATGCAGTAATAATCAGAAAAATTAACGAGAGAAAACAAGGATGAAGCCTGAAGACACCGTAAAACTCAAGGAATTAATGAAGAGAATAGACCTCTACATAATGGCGTGCGAAGACGAAATAATGGTGGAACTAACGGAAAAAAGAACACAAAGCTTTGTTGCAAGGAAATTTGCGGAGTTAAGGGAAAAAATCATGAAAGAATACGCTAAAACGTTATCGGGAGCATTATAAGTACAATAAGCATGAAGTTTTCTAGGCCTTCATTTCTCCATGAATCCCGCCCCTAACTAACCCTCGTTCCACCTTGAATTCATTAGATCCTTATAACAACTACTCCACGCTATAAATGCTCTCTTATTTCTTTAGAAAAAGAAAACTAAGAAGGCTAAATGTATATATTAGTATGGATGAATCTCGAAAAATATTAAAGTTTATAAATGATTGAATGTAAGCATGATAAAATGAGCAACAGCTAAAAATTACACTTAGGCAGGTGAGGTTATTGCCATATAAGGCTAAAGTAGTTATTAGAGCCCCATATGAAGGAGATAAAGGCATAGTTAGAATGGACAAAAAGACCATGGAGTACATTGGCGTAAAAAAGGGAGATGCAGTGGAGATAACAGCTAGCTTCTGGTCCGTTCGAGGAACCTATACGATTGCAAGGGTTGAGGAATTACCTGAAGGTGAGGAGGAAGTAGGCATAATAAGGCTTGCGAAGGACAGGCTTGAAGACGGAAACTTTAGGGTCGGCGATAAAGTTATCATAAGCAAAGCATAAGCCAAAAACCTGCAAGAATAAGCTTCTATATCAGGAAAAACCAACAAAATTCTTTGAATTTTTTTGTCTAAGAAGGCCTTCCTGCCTTTAATTAGTTTCCCGTGGACTGTACGCCTTAACTTCATAACAAGCGAGTCCCCCATTCGATTCTAAAAATTTTTGATTATAAACAAGGGCCCTCCCACTTTTTTCTAACAAAAGTTACGGTATTCGATCTACTACATTTGAAAACTAATTCTTCCTTAACTTCACTTACTCCATTACCTTAGACATTTATCCAAGTTTTTCGATGTCTCCGTTAGATGAAGGCGCCCTTATTTTCCTAAAATTAAACTTACTGAACCCTTGACCAAATTATCGTTTTAGAAGATGTAAAAACAATCTGACGATGAACACTGAACCCTTATGGAAAGGAAAATATCCTTGCCATTCTTTAACCCTAGTTTTAATCATTACTCTTTAACAAAGGGAATTAGATGCCTCTAATTCCAGCCGAGTCGATGAAAAAGAAAAAAGAATTTATGGATTTTAGGGGTTTTCAGGTTTTCATAGTAGTTGACCTGCCCTTAAGAAGATGTACCTCATCGCCGCTCCTCCGACAAGGACGCATGCAGCTGCAAACATTAAAGACGGAGCGTAGTATTTTATGAATGCCTTGGTTCTTCCTTTCCATGCCAAGAGAATGCATGCTAGAAGAGGTATTATTAAGCCTATCCCTATGAAGACAACCCAGAAAAGCAGGCTGTACTTTCCCTGAACCAGCATGGCTGCTGACTGTATTGCCAGGGGTTCCTTGCCATAGAACATTGTTTGAACATACCATAGAGCAACCAGTATTTCTCCTGAGACAAAATATGCATCTGCAACATCTAAACGATGGAGAGCCTCTACGTAAGGCCTAACAAGGTCTGATGTAACCCCTTTGAGCAGAGGTATGGATAAAAAGAAGCCTATAGCCATTAAAGCAGTTGAAACCCCTGACAAAAAGAAGATCACTGTTAGAAGCGGCGTGTTCCAGAAGGGATTAGCCCATGCGACACCGAGGACAAAGCTTGTGTAACCCACCAACGTTATTCCAAGGAAAAAGAGGAGTATCTCAAGTAAGAGCTTGAGTTTTCCGAATCTTTTCCAGAAGAACACTTTTTGAAGGGGCGCTAGGTAAGGGAAACTGTACGTGGCGTAGAGCAAACCTAGTGGTATGATGCAGGTTAATGTCACTGATCCAATCCATATCATGGAGGATGGATTTGTGTAGAGTAAGAAGGCTCTCTCAGGATTTCCCGCATGAGTTGCGAAGGAAAGTAGGCATAGGATTGCCGATGCAACGCCAATGTATCCCCCCCACTCCTTTATTTTTTTAAACCTGTCGCCTGTAAGGAAACTTGTTATCGATGCAACGATAAAGGAGCCTCCTCCTAATCCGCCGAAGAAAAGCGCCATGGCCGTTAAAAATTCCCACTCTATTGTTTTCATTCTAAATCACTCTCCAGGTATTTCCTTCCTTTTTTCTTCTATTATCATGGCTCTCCTCCAGAAGATGAATCCGAAGAATATTAATGCCGCTGCTCCAAACATGCCTAACCCTCCCTTTTCAAGCAAGATTCTTGAAAGCGTAATGTTGGTCGGCGTCCTCATGTCCTCGGATGGAAAACCTAGTTTCTCGAAAGGAACGTCTGAAACATATATCCAACACGTTCCTATGAGTTCCTCGTCACCAAATACGTAGCCACCTATTTCCTTAGCTCTCTTCCTAGCCTTAAGGATTATTTCATCCCTGTCACCGAATTCAAGTGCACCTACGGGGCATGCTTCAACACATGCTGGAATCATTCCCTTCCTTATTCTGTCCTCACAGAAAGTACACTTGTAAATGGACCTCTTTTCCTCGTGCCAGTGTCTTGCATCATATGGACAAGCAATTATACAGTACCCGCAGCCGAAGCATGCATCATATCTCATTGAAACAATTCCATCATCCGTCTGGAACGGTGCGCCTGTTGGGCAAACCGGTATGCAAGGCGGGTTCAGGCAGTGCATGCATTGACGTTTAACAAACCTAGTTTCCCCACTTAGCTCTACAGGATTAACGACAGTGTAGTTTTTTGCGGTTATCTTTAGTTCTGCAGGGGGAGTTAAGGGAGGCCTGCTAAGCAGTTCTTTTTCTATCGGGTTATTATTCCATTCC
>JAOZGF010000100.1 GCA_027491845.1 Thermoproteota archaeon
ATTATGGTGTTGAAAATCCAGCTGGTGAAGAACGGTAGAATCCTGCTTGAGCTTCCTGTTTCAGTTGATGAATGGGATTACCGTGTTTTGAGGAGGGAAATTGTTGAGCTTGAAAGCGAGCTTGACAGGTTTTCCCAGGTGTTTGACGCTCTCTCACATGTTAAGAGGGTTAGGATGTTGATGAGGCTTGTTGAGGGGAAAAATTGTACCTTGAGGTTTAAGGACTTCTTGTTATTGGAGGGCATGAATCCTAAATTGATTAGGGATCATGCAGCCAAACTATGCAGGGCTGGCTTAATGGAGCGGCCTGAGAGGGGGAAGTACAGGCTCTCAAGGATTGGTGAAGCAGGTGTTGTAGCACTTCTCCTTCTACTTAAGAAGTTTTTCGAAATAAACGGTGAAATCTGATAGGTAGGTGGTTTGTGGCCATGGATTTTTTTGGTTTTTTTGGTTTAGAATTTGACGAGGATGTATTTAACAGGTTCATTTACAGGCTTCTAAGAAAGTGGGTTGGCTCTGGAGAAAATGGTGAGCCTGAGTTCGTAATTGTGGAGAAAACGTTTGCCCCACGGGAATTCAAGGGAATTGGTGAGGATAAAAGGCTTACGCCTGCTGAAAGGGAAACAGTTTATGTTGGGGGGCTGTTTTTGACCCTGCTGGTGCGGGGTCTAGGGGGCTTGTGGACGTTGTTGATGACGGGGACGAACTGAGGGTTATTATGGATGTTATGTGGTTTGATAAGGATGATGTTGTTGTTAATGTTTTTCCCGGTGAGCTGCAGGTTAAGGCGCCTGGCTTTTTTAAAACTGTGAGTTTACCTGAGAACGTAGATGTTGGTTCAGCTAGGTCAAGGCTTAATAACGGTGTTCTGGAGGTTGTTTTCCGCAGGAAGGCAAGGTGGAAGAAAACTTAGAGGTGAAGAAAATTGTTGGTTCGAGATTTAGATTACAACAGGTTTGTTGATGTTGTTGGAACCATGCACTTCACTAGAAGAAGTATATTGGATGCTTACAGGGCTGTTGGGGAAAGAAGACCCAGGAACCTTGCCTTGGAGCTTGACCGCAGGAGGTTTAAAATACTTGATTCACCCTACACATTGTCCAGTGTTGGTTTGAAGAGCGAATTTAATGCGGCAGCTGACGCCCTGGGAAACATTGACGCAAACATTTGGTTGATCGATGTTTCTCAGGACGAGATCTCTAGGAGGATAAGGAGCCTGTTGACTCCTTCTGAAGCAAATAACCTGCACCTGCTTCCGAAGGTCTTAGGGTGCAGTTACAGGGAGGTTGAGCTGTGGGAGCATGGGGCAAAGGAAGCTGTCATGGGCCTCAGCCAGAGGAAGATGGAGAAGCTTAAAGAGGTTTTCCCCACCATTTGGATTGTTTTGATGCATGAAAGAAACATTGTAATGGGTTTAAGGCTAATTTGGATAGTTGAGAAGATTGGTGAAGCAGCTGCTGATGAAGCAAGCTTCCCTGAAAGAAACAGGTTTGATGGAGGGATTTTAGCTCTTGTGGGAGCTGCTCATGTTCAGCCGATTAGAAACTTTCTGGCAAACCCAAGCTTACTTGTAAGGGAGGCTCGTCTGCATAGATTAAAGATAAGTCCTCCCTTCTTGATTAAACGTATTAAGGTGGAATAACCTTTTTCTAATGTCTCTAGAGGTTTATGAGACCCATGATTCTTGATGAAGCTGAGAGAATTTGTTCAGACAGGGTTTCAGGTTCCTCGGAACTCGCGTTGAAAACCATTGACTTAGCTATAAGGGGTTTAGGGACGGGTGTCGCTAGGAGGGATCTTGAGAGGGCACTGCATCTTGTGATGAAAACGTTCAAGGAAATGATCTCAGTTAAAAACGTGGTTTCACTTTTACTAAAAGAAATAGGATCTGCTGAGGACGATAAAGCGCTGGAGACAATTGCGAGACTTAGGGAACTGAAGAGGCAACTCATTGTTTCAAAGGAGAAAATTGCAAGTAACTTCCTTTACTTGCTTGATGAAATTGGAGGTAAGCTGGCTGTAATGACGTTAAGCAGGAGTTCCACTGTTCTTGGATGCCTGAGGAAAGCTGCGGATAAAGGCTTTATTAGGGAGGTATACGTGGCTGAATCCAATCCCTTGAGTGAAGGAAAGATTACTGTGGCCCAGTTAAGGGAAAACGGTGTTAAGGCCACTTTGATACATGATCTCGCCATAGGAATTTATTCTAGGAGAGTCGACCTGGGAGTAACGGGGGCAGATGCAGTTTTACTTAATGGATCAGTGATAAATAAGCTTGGAACATACATGTTGGCATTAGCTTTAAAAGAGGGTGGCAAGCCCTTTTACGTTGCAACAGACACTTTAAAGGTGGATTTCAGCCGAGACATGTTAAGGTTTAATCGGGTGCCTGAGAAAAATTTGCTATTTGAACCTACACCAGCTAGCCTTATAGACGCGATAATTTGTGAGATGGGGATTTTAAGGCAGCCGCTTGACGAGGCACTGGAAAATCTCGCTAAAAAATTGTTTAGGCATTCCTAGCAGTTGAAAAAAGGTTGAGGGGTTAAGAGTTTTTTTGTTTAGCCTTGGATTTTAGAGGCCGCTGAAATTGCGAGGAGTGTCGGCGGGATGAATAGGCAGTAGAGAACGATGCCTGCTGTTGCAGCGGTTGTTAAGCTTACGCTTGAAAGCAGGTTTCCTATGCCTGTAAGTAGTAGAAGTATTAATAATGGAGCTGCTAGGGCTAGCTTAGGTCTTCCACTTTTTATGAAACATGTTTTGCTCTTTAACTCTCTGAGTTTCTCTTTCTTGTTCAGCAGGCTTAAGACGAATGTTTCAAGGGGGAACAGGTAAACAAGTCCTAGTAGGAGTGAAGAGATCACGCCTGCTAAGACAACTGAGACTTCTGGGTTTGAGGTATAAAAAGGCGTGGAAACATGCTTTGACAAGAGAAGAACCCCTATGAGGGGGTAAATCATTATTTTCATTATGTTTCTAAGTAGCTGGTTTGAAGCGATTACGCTGGCTATCCATGGGCTGAAGGAGTAATAGAAGGAGTTGAACGCCTGCATGAAGCATTGTCCTGAAAATGTTTTTAGGACATACTGGTCTCTGAAGCTCCGGAGGAACTGGACCTCTGGAGTTAATTCGGAGCCGTAGGTTGCTGTGGCGATTATGCATTTTGCACCTGTTGGGAGGGGCGAGATCTCCAGTGTTGCATGAGCCATCTTTGTTTTACCTCCTCCTGACCCTGTTACGAGCAACGTGAAACTCCCTGTTGTTGTGCCGGCGGTGATTGTTAGTGTTGAGGCGCCTGTTGGAGTAACGACAGACGGGTTAAGGGAATACCGTGAATCCGAGGGTAGGCCTCCTATGGTCAAGCTAACTGGTTGAGGCGTCCCAGAGACAAGGTTGACGGTTATCACGAAGCTAGCTGTCTCGCCTTGCTTTATGCTTGCGGAAGCAGGTGAAATTGCGATTGTGAAGTCAAACTCTGCTGGAGGAGCTGTGGGTTGAGTTGGAGTTGAGGGGGGAGTTGAGGGGGGCGTTGTAGGTGGCGTGGCGGATTGGATCGTT
>JAOZGF010000101.1 GCA_027491845.1 Thermoproteota archaeon
TGCTGAGGCAATTGTGAAGGCTGAATCAGCCCTGGATAAAATGGGAGAAGAAGTTCTTGACGTCATTGAAGAAGCCGAAGAAGAAATATGGAAAGCCGAACATGAAGGAAGGATTGAAGGGCTGGAAGAAGCCAGGAAAACATTGCTTGAAGCATATAAGGAGTATTGTAAACAAAACTTTGATAATGCCCTATCACTTGCCCAGCAGGCAAGGCAATTGGCTGCAAACTCAAAGAGGAAGAGTTTACCTTGGCTGTTTGTCCTTTCCCTAATTATTTTATTAATAGCCATAATAATTGTTTTCCTGAAGAGGTAAGGGGAAGCTTACATGGTTGAACAAGAATTAAAGATCTATGTTGACAAAAGGGAGTTAAAGTCGACGGTTCCTTTCTTTTTAAAAGAGAGAGGGGTTAGGGTTCTAGAGAAAACGCTGACTGTGGGAGACTACATTATCTCTGAAGACGTAGCTGTGGAAAGAAAAAATGTGCGTGAACTGGCTTCATCAATCTATTCCAACAGGTTGTTTGACGAATGTGAAAGGTTAAAGGAAACCTATCCATTACCTGTACTTTTAATTGAAGGATATCTTCCAATCCTGTTTAGGATGAGCGGGATAAGGGAAACATCAGTTTGGGGAGCTTTCTCAAGCGTTTTGCTTGACCTAAAAATATCCATTATCCCTACGCCGAACCCTAAGTCAACGGCCTTAATGCTGGAGAGAATGGCGTACAGGGAACAGGTTCAAAAGGAGAAACAGGTGGTTATCAGGCCTAAAAGAAAACAGCTTGGATTGGCTGAGCAACAGCTTTTCTTCCTCTGTGGATTGCCCAATGTAGGATATAAACTTGCCGATTCATTGTTAAGGAAATTTAAAACGCCTTACCAGGTCATTAAGAGCCTTAATGAGGCGGAAATCGTACGGTCTAAGTCAGGTAAAACAATGAAGATAGATGGTGACGTTAGGGAAGTGAGGAACCTTGGCCCAAAAAAAACATTGTTGATTCAAGAGGTGCTGAACACTGAATATTCTCCGTGATGTTCTCCCTAGTCAACTGAATGCAGTTTAACGCTCACTTTCTCCCCTAACTCTATTACAGCAAAGTTCCCTGCAAAACAGGGGCCAGGGTTGACGACAACGGTTTCCTTCAACTTGCAAATCCCCTTCCCTTCATGTATGTGTCCGCATAAACAGACTCTGGGTTGAACTTCAAGCAGGAACCTCCTAATAGCAGCACTGCCTGCTGAAAAGCCACTGAAAACCTTGTCACAGGACTTGTAAGGAGGAGCATGTGTCAAGAAAACATCAATTCTAGGAGCCTGTTTAGCTAATTTCTCCAAGTTATTCTTTAACTCGCTTTCCCTGTACTCTAGGGGTGTTGAAAAGGGAGTCTTGTTAGATCCTCCATGACCTGCAAACCAGTAACCCTTGAAATTCATTGCACTCAAATGAAGTGGAAACGCCTTATTGATATTTAAAGACCCTATTTCCTTGTTGTCACAGTTCCCAGGTATAAACATCGTTGCAGATAATTTAGTCAAAGTTTCAAGTTTTCTTTTCGCCTCTAAAACGGAGCCATTGGAGGTGAAGTCCCCTAAAAAAACTATTGCTTCAGGCTCCCTAACCCTTATTTCCCTCAAGAGCGCTGGCGAGAACTCATTGCCGTGAAGATCAGATAAGGCGATAATCCTCACATGCATTCCTCCATTAGACGGTTTTGACGTAATGTAACCCAAGGGAACTGCCCAAGTTAAATATTAAAAACGAAAAAGATTTAATGGAAATGCATGAACACATATACAATTCGGTTTCAGGTAACAGACATGAGTTGCAGAAGCCTCATAGATGCAATTGGAAACAAAATAACGCATTTAAGGGTTTCGTTAACCGATAAGTGTAACTTAAATTGTTTTTACTGCCATAGGGAGGGAGGAATAACTTCAACTACACAGGGAAAAAACGAGTTAACCTGTGAGCAAATAAGGTTTCTCTCAATTTATTCAGCTAAAGTAGGTATAAAGTCCATCAAGCTAACTGGAGGAGAACCTCTCTTAAGACAGGATATTGTGGAGATCGTTAGGAACGTGAAGATTTCAGGTATCCCTGATGTTTCCATGACAACGAACGGAACATTGTTAAGGGACAGGGCAGCAAGCCTGTTGGACGCAGGGTTAGATAGGTTAAACATATCTGTTCCGTCATTAAAGGAGCATAGGTACCGAAAAATTACAGGGAAAAATTTGTTGAGAGAGGTGTTGACTGGTTTAAGGCTTGCTGTTGAGCTAGGGATTAAGAAAATAAAAGTTAACTATGTTGTTTTGAAGGGAATCAACCAGGATGAATTAAATAACTATATAGACTTCGTTTCCCAGTACGGCTTGACTCTCCAGTTAATAGAACTAATACCCCTAGGCATCCCTAAATATTACTTTAAGAAACATCACTTTGACATCTCTAAGTTTGAGGATAGACTGGAGCAAATGGCTGTAAACGTCTACACCAGGGATCTTCAGTCTAGGAAGATATTTGAGTTAGACAACTGCAAGGTTGAAGTTGTTAAACCCTTCAGAAACAATGAATTCTGTATGCACTGCAAGAAAATCCGTGTAACTTCCCAAGGAAAACTTAAACCATGCATATATTCCCACAGGTACATAGACATTTATGGCTCCC
>JAOZGF010000106.1 GCA_027491845.1 Thermoproteota archaeon
CATCACTCTCCTACATTAAACAAGGCAAAGTAAACTATCTCCTAAGCCTCCTATATGACGTCCTAGATATACCTGGAGTCGCCATTGGAGCCTACATCACAACAATCTTACCGCCCAATGTTCTCACAATAATCGTAGGTTTCTTCATAGCGTTCATTTCAATCCTTCTCCTAAAGAAAACGAAAGATAAGATGCCTCACAAAAGCAAAAATCGTTCCGTGTTTAATACCTATTCAGTGTTTAGTTTTCGCAAAATATTTTTTATCTTTCTAAGCAGCCTGGCAGGAGGCATCGTAACAGGGTTAAGCGGACTTGGAGGAGGAATTACAGACACGATTACGATGATTCTCCTAGATGTACCTCCCCATGTAGCCGCTGCATCCTCAGAAGTAGCTATGGCGTTAACAAACGGGGCTGGAGTAATTGCACACGGCTTATTAAAAAACCTATCCAAGGCATCTCTAAGTTACATTATACCATTAACCTCAGGAACGATTATTGGAGCACAAATAGGAAGTAGGACCGCAAAATATATCAAAGAAGAAACCATCAGGAAAGCAATATCCATAATAGGGCTAATAATAAGCTCAGGATTAATCTTGAACACTTTATTCCAACTTTAATTAGCCAGCAATTAGGGAAAAAATGTCTTAATCAAGCTTTTGACTATGAAAATAGTAACTAAAAAGTGTTGGTAACTCCAATTCTAGAATTAATACAAAGGACAGCGTATAAGTTAAAACAAGGGTTAAAACAAGGAAGCAAAAATTCCTTTGTTTAAAGTAAACTCTGTATACTTGACTTGCTATGTTTAAGTTCTCTTGAGAAAGCAACTTTCTAGAAGTTTATAAATTAAACAACAGAATGCGGATTCCTAAAGATTAATAAAGTTCTAAGTTTAAAACATAAACTATATGGACATTGTTGATTCAAAAATTATTTCTTTCCTTCAAAAAAAAGGCAAAGTAACTTTAAAAGAAATAGCAGAGGCTCTTAACTATACAACGATGGGAATTAAAAAACGTCTAGATAAGTTGATGAAAAGAAAAGATGTTTCCTTTTACGTAAATGTAAACGTTAAAAACACTAACGCCTTGTTAGCACTAATAATTATGGAGATACAGGACTTAGAAACAATGATAAAAATCTATGAATCCATAAAAGAATGTCCTAGAAATATCTACACGTTTTCTACGTTTGGTGGGACAGAAGCTCTTGCTTTAATACTCGGTGAAGACAAAAACGTCCTTAACTCTGTCCTTTCAGGAAAGTGTTCCCTCAGGTGTAGGTTGGGGGTTCGGAGGTCAGAAGTTTATTTGATCAGTGACGTTCAATCTTATCCTTACTTACCTATAAAGATTTACTTAGCGACGATGGATAAGGAAAAAGCTCCTTGTGACGCAGACTGTTTAAGCTGTATTTGCTATGAAGAAAACAATTGTCCTGGTTGTCCGGCAACTAAGCATTACAGAAGAAAATTTTTCCCTTAAATTAATGAATCAGGGTCTTCTGTAAATAAAGAAAAAGTTTTAAGGTAAAAGCAAGGTCATTTGAGGTGCAGTTAGCATTATGTATCTCATTACCGCTCCACCTATCAAGGCAAAGATAGCGGCAGGTATCATTATGACGGGATAAAGCCTTATAAAAGCTTTAGTTCTTCCTTTCCATGCTAGTAGCACGCAGACAATTATTGGAATGATCATGCCGACCATTAAAACGATTCCCCAGAACAATGAGCTGTAGTTGCCTTGAATTAGAAGTAAAGACGTTGACTTGGAGGCAGCGTCAGCGTACAACATTGTTCCAACATAGGTTAGGATTGTTATTATTTCAAAGGCTAAGAAGTATGCGTCTGCCACGTCAAGTCGATGTAAAGCTTCTACTGCCATTTTAAACGGCGCTTCAGCAAGTCCTTTGGCGAACAAAATTGATAGGATCAGTGAGATAGCCATCATGGCTGTTGACACTCCTGAAAGGAAGAATAGCATTGTTATTAAGGGAGTATTCCAGAAGGGCTTAGACCAAATTACACCTAAAACAAAGCTTGTGTAAGACACCAGGATAACGCCTAAAATGAACACTATTGCCTCAAGCCCTCTTTTTGCCTTCCTAAGCGGTGAAACAAGTTTGTTAAGGCCTGCTATGGAGCTTAGAACATCTATCAATGGCGAAAAGGTGAAAGAATAAATGATGCCGAAGGGTATTATTAGGGTTAGGGTCGTGCTTCCAGTCCAAATCATTGAAGCAGGGTTAGAATAAAGCAAGTAAAAATTCGCTGGGTTACCTGCGTCTGCGGCGAAACAAATTACTGTTAAGATTGCGGATGCAACACCTATAAATGCACCCCACTTTGAAATGTTCTCGAATCGTTCACCTGTCAACACACTAGTTATAACGGATACTATAAAGGATCCTCCACCTAGTCCGCCGAAAAATAACGCAAGTGAGGGCAGAATTCCCCATGCAATTACTTTTTCCATCTTAATCACTTCCTAGGTATTTCTTTTTTCATGACTTCCTTAAGCACGGACCTCCTCCAAAAGACGAAGCTAAAGAAAGCGAGTGCAGCTGCTCCAAACAAGCCTAACCCTCCTTTTTCAACAAGTATCTTTGAAAGCGCCTCTGTTGCTGGAATCCTTCTTTCAAGGGATGGAAATCCAAGTTTCTCGAAAGGTATTTCCGAAACATAAATAACTGAGTTTCCATATTTTTCTTCATCTCCATACACGTATCCTCCTATCTCCCTGGCTCTTTTTCTTGCTGTTGCAATGATTTCATTTCTTTTTCCGAATTCTAGGGCACCTGACGGGCAAGTTTCAACACATGCAGGCTCTAAACCCTGTTCAATCCTGTCAAAACACATTTTACATTTTACCACATAACCCTTCGTTTCGTCAAAGAAACGGACGTTGTAGGGACACGCAACCATGCAGTAGTAGCATCCAAAGCATCGGTCTTCATGGATCCATACAATTCCATCAGGTCTTTTGTAGATGGCGCCTGTTGGGCAAACTGAAAGACACACGGGTTCTTCACAATGCATGCAAGCCCATCTACTGTAAACCCATTTTATTTCTTTTTTTCCCTCTATTTCCTTAAACTTCATTGTTAACCACACGTCTTTTGAAAGATGCTCAGGGTTTTCAAATCCAGGTTTCTGGGTTTTAATTGGCTCAAGTTGATTCCATTCTTTGCAAGCAGCCTGGCAGGCCTTGCAACCTACACATTTAGTTGCATCAAAGAGTATAGCCCATTTGTCACTGTCCTTAGAAAGTGTTTTTCCTTCAGATCCTTTGAACAGGTACAACAACGCTGAAGCTGCTGATAATCCTCCTATTCCTATTAGCTTCAAGAATTCCCTTCTATTCTCCACTTTACTCATATTATTTTTCACCTTTCTTGCTGTGGAACACTTTCTTGGGCCCCTGAAACTTCGTAGAGGAAAAAAGGTACTACTTGTTTAACTCCCCTTAACTTGTTTAAATATTTTAATGTTAACCCTTTTTTTCACCGCATATTAAACATAAACCTTTATAAATGTTTAATATTCTAAACACTCATCGTTCACACTCCTCTCACAAAAAAATGTGCGTTTGCAAAAAATTAAGGGACGAAATAAGGGTTAGCACAAGAAAAGCAACCCTTACCTTCTGGTGAGAGAATTGACGGAAAACGTAACAAGAAGAGATTTTTTAAAGACTGCTGCAGTATCTTCTGGAGCCCTAGTTCTTTATGGCCTTACAAGCAAGGCTCCATACATCTACGGAACGGTAAACAAAAAAAATAAAGAGTTTTCTTTTAAGGAGAACTTGGAGAAGGTTTACACGACCTGCGGAATATGCAGCTCAGCTTGTGCAGTAACGGCTTATGTGAAAAATGGGGTTTTAAGGTTCCTGACAGGAAACCCAGAGGATCCGCAGAGCCAAGGAAAACTTTGTGCAAAGGGAAAATCAGGCGCAAAGTTCTTGTATGACCCTGACAGGCTCAAATACCCTGTTATGAGGACGAATCCAGAAAAAGGAATCGATGTAGATCCCAAGTGGAAAAGGATATCATGGGAAGAAGCTCTGGACACTATTGCAAACAAGATAAGAGAAGTCAAGGAAAAACATGGGCCACAAGCTATTGTTTTCCTAACAATGCCTAAACCTAGCGTTATGAAAAGATTAATCAGTGCAATAGGAACTCCCAACCTAGTTACTCATCATGACACATGTGTTCTTCCTCACGTGATTGTTCAGAAGTTTACTTTATGGACGAAACCTTGGGGTTGGGATCTGGAAAATGCTCGTTACATTCTCAGCTTCGGTTGGGATCAGCCAGCTAAGGGCAAAATAGTGTTTGTTCGTCGATTTATAACGGCCATGGAAAGGAAAGCCAAAATAGTTGTTCTTAACCCCATGTACTCTCTTACCGCTTCTAAAGCAGATGAATGGATACCTATCAAGCCAGGAACAGACTTAGCTTTTGCTTTGGCCATGATTAATGTTATACTTAGCGAAAATCTTTATGACAGGGGCTTCTTAGAAAAATACACAAACTTCATGGAACATGAAACTGAAATAAAAGAATGGTTTAGGGAGTATACACCTGAGTGGGCGTCTACCCTAACTGAAGTTCCAGCTGAAACAATCAGGAGAATAGCTATAGAATTTGCAACCACAAAACCTGCAGTGGCTCCAGTTCATAAGAGAGATCCTGCTGGGCCGAATTATGCAAACAGCTGGCACCTAGGTAGAGCAATCCTTATTTTAAACGCCTTAGTCGGAAGCATAGATACCTATGGCGGTTTAGTGTATCCAAGAGGCTTTAAGATACCTCCTTGCACGAGCGTGTTTCCACCTTCAAAGCCATTCCCTACGCCACCAGTAGAGGAACGTATAGACGGCAAAGAGAAGCTTCCCCTCGTCAAGAAGGTTGGACTAGGTTTATTTTCACCTCTCGCCGACAATATCCTTAAAAAGAAACCCTATGAAATCAAAATGGTAATAGCAAATGCATACAACATTCTAGCTTTTCCTCAACCCACAAAAATAATAGAAGCCTTGAAAAAAGTGGAGTTCGTGGTGGACATCGACATCTATCCAAGTGAAATGGCTCAGCTTGCAGACATAGCACTTCCCGATTTAACATATCTTGAAAAAACCAACATAATCGGAAGAGGCTTCCCAAGATGTGCAAAAATAGGTCCACAAGCCCAAATAATGCAGCCAGTCGTCAAACCTATGTATGAAGCCAGAGGCCTTGCATGGATTTGTCTCGAACTAGGTAAAAGGGTTGCTCCAGAATATTTCAAGAAACAAAACGGCGAGTTCTACACTTGGAGTGAGTATCTGGAAGAAGCAGCTAAAAAGGGACTTGGAATAACGCTAGCTGAACTAAAAAAGAAAGGAATACATTTCAAAGAAGAAAAATTTGTTCCTTACGCTAAACTTGAAGCCATGGTGAAGAAAGGAAAGAAAATTGAAGTTTATGGAGAAACATTTGAGAAAAACGGATACGATCCTCTTCCCAAGTGGGTTCCTCCAAGAGAGTTTCCCAGCAACGAGTATCCTTTCCGTCTACTAGTTTCAAGGTCGCCTGTACACAGACATACAAAAACTACCAACAATGTTCTGTTGTTGGAGTTAGACCCCGTCAACTGTGTTTTTATAAATTCAGAGGTTGCAGGGTCGCTAGGCATAAAAGACTTGGATTGGGTCTATGTTGAGTCACGGGTTGGAAAAGTAAAGCTACAGGCAAGATTAATTAAAGGCATACGTAAAGACTGTGTTGCAATTTTCCATGGGTTCGGTCACTGGTCTAAGGAGTTGAAAAGCGGTTACGGAAGAGGTGTGAACGACGGAGACCTGATACCTACACAGACTGTTGACGAGATAATAGCTAGAGGAGACCCAACAGCGGCTGGATGCATGGAAGACGTTTGTGTCAGAGTGTATAAGGCCTAAAACAAACGAAATCTTTTCTACCCTTTTTCTTTTAAAAGAAATTTAATGAAGCTAAGATCCCTACTTACAAATTCATGGGTGAAATCAACTAAGTTTTTGTAGAAAGGAATCCTGGAATGCTTTTTGACACAATCTTTAAACGTGGGAAACCAATTCATCAGATGTGAACCTAAAACCTCACATTCGTTTTCTATAAGGACCCTAACTTCCTTCAATAATCCTTTCCTTCTATTTTCTGTTTCCTTGGAAGAAAGGAAATACATGAATTCTAACTCGGTGGCGATGTGGTCAGGCGGCTCATTAAATTTCTCACTCAAACCCACCCCAAATTTGGAATAAAGATCCTTGACCTCAATTGCAACTTCTCTCATTAGCATTTTCTCCTGGCTCCTAAAAAAGGATTCGTAAGGAGGACAGGGGGTCGACGGATAAGCCGTAACAAAAAGCCTTGTATACTCGATTTCCAATTCTTCTCTGGAAGCCCCTGCATCTTCACCTGTAAGCTTACACTTACTTCTAAGGCCTCCGAAAAATTTGAGGGATGACAACGTAAAAAGTGAATCGTTAAACTGCTTTAACAAGGAATCCTTTTTTGATAAAACTTCAGGAAGGGGATAATAAAAATTTAGAGAGAGCATAGCATATACAATACTTCTTGCATTGCTAATATGTGAAAGCTTTTCTTCCTTCATTTATCTTGACCCCTCTCTCTTTTATGAAAAAGAAAATAAATTTGTTGTTTGGAATTGGAACGTTTCTTTTTTGAATGTTTCATTTAATGAACATAAAACAATGGGTTGTCAAATGAAAATGGAGTCTGCTGCACAGGTTGCTAAGAAAATAAGGATAACCGGAATTGTTCAGGGAGTCGGTTTCAGGCCGTTCGTTTTTAGGATTGCAACCCATCTTGGTTTAAAAGGGTACGTGAAAAACTTGGGCGGCTCAGAGGTCGAAATTTTTGTTGAAGGCCTTCCAAGAAAAATCCATGTTTTCCTGAGGAAAATAAAGGAATTCCATCCTCCTCCTGCAAGGATAGAGGAAATTTTTGTTGAGGACTGTAGGGCCAAGGGTTTTAATGATTTCTCCATCCTCAAAAGCATTTATAAGCCCATGCTTTTTTCTCAGATACCTCCTGACATAGCTATTTGTGACGAATGTTTAAAGGAAGTTATCGGTGATTCAAGGTGGCATAACTATCCCTTTAATTCTTGTGCTTGGTGCGGGCCTAGGTTTACGATCATTGAAAAACTCCCGTATGACAGGGAGAACACTTCGATGAACGAGTTTCCCCTGTGCAGTGAGTGTTTGAGCGAGTTCAACGATAAATTAAACGTTAGAAGGTTCCATGCCCAAGGAATTTGTTGCCCGAAGTGCGGGCCTCAAGTAAGGCTTTTTTCAAGGGAAGGTGAACCATTGGATTCAAACA
>JAOZGF010000109.1 GCA_027491845.1 Thermoproteota archaeon
CTAAAAAGATTGTAAGCCCATCAAGAGGGGGTGAGGCGATGGAGGGTGAAGAAATCGCTTGAAAAATTCTTAAATCAAGGAACGTATGGGTGATGCAAGATGAGGGTGATGCAAGATGAGAGTGTTCAGGGTTCTAGAGCCAAGGTCTAGGAACGCTCCAATAAACCTCCACATGTTCTGCGAAAATTTTTTTGTTAATTTCCATTATTTCCTTAAGTTACTTGACGTTACTTATTTTTAGTCTGGCGTTTAATGTGCTCCTAAGTCGTCTAGTAGGCGTTCATCGTTGGGAGAGTCTGTTATAAGCCAAGAAAAAGCGAAACAGTGATTTTAGGTTTAATTTTGGCCTCTTTCCTGCCCACCATCTATTTTTATCAGCGAATGCCTGAGCCCGCGGCTTCACGTTGGAATGGGAAGGGGAAAATCGCTGGTTACATGCCGAGATTTTTCGGGCGCATTTCTCATGCCCCTCATCCTGCTTGGACCCACCGCGCTTTCCCTCGTTATTCCTAAGATAGACCCCCTTAAATAAAAACAAATATTGAAAGGTTCAGGAAGCATTATGGTGGATTCATCATTTTACTTTTAATCTTCGCGCTCTTAACCCAGCTACAATTAATTTTGTGGAACATCTGGGTAAAAGTGAAGCCTAACGTCACTCTTCCCATCTGGTGTGGGTTTTTGTTTTTCCATGTAGGCGTCCTTTGCGAAAAATCAAAGAGAAACTGGTTTGTAGGGATTAGGACGGCTTGGACGCTTAGTAATGAATACGTGTGGAATAGAACCAACCGAATAGGTGGAAAACTATTTAAGATAGCTGGGTTAATTTCAGTTACAGGGACGTTCTTCCAAGAACCCGCAATCTTCTTTATCATGATCCCAGTGATTTCGGTCACCATCTACACCGTTGTTTACTCTTATTTTGAAATATCGGAGAGAAACGAAATAGCGGTTGTCCAGAAACAGTTACTTTAACCACTGTATTGTGCGGCTGGAAACTGTAGCCCTATTTCCACTTACCACTTTCGTCGCCCCTTTTATTTAAACTTTGAGTGATTCTTAAAAGCAAAATTATTTAAGGCACCGGTTCATTGCCTAGTGAAGAAGCCTGCAGGGGACCGTGATACTTGAAGGCAAGGACTCCTTATCTTTATGCAGAAACATGTTCGATACTCATCCTAACTTCCTTAACCAACATCTTCCTTTTCATGTTTCCTTCATCAACGGGCGACAAGTCCAAGGAAAGGGATGAATTCTTCGGCATTTCAGGGATAGTGAAAAACAAGGAATACTTTAAGGACTTAGGGGTTGGGACTTATAGGCACGGATTCCCGATGGGAATTTCAGAGGACGTTGCTGTCCATGGCAAGAGAATTCATGATGTTTCACTTGAACAAACCATAAGGAACGGTGCAACTCCAGTTGTAGTTATTCATGCTGTGAAAGTGAAAGACGAGGAACATGTCAGGGAATTAACCGAGAAAGTTGTTAAGTACTACACGACCGGTGAGGGGGCAAGGAAGATTGGCGGAAAAATCAAGTATTGGCAAATTGGGAACGAGGAAAACGGTGGATGGTTTACTTCCTGTAGCCCTGAAGAGTATTTCCATAGATTAAGGGTCTACGCTTCAGGAATAAAAAAAGCTTGCCCAGACTGTGTTGTAATCATGGGAGGCCTGCTTGACGGCGTTCCTGGCGAGAGAAGCCTTGAATCTTATCTTAAAAGGTTCCTTGAGCTAGGCGGGGGTGAATACGTGGACTCCTTTGACTTTCATTTTTACGGCACAGTCAAACCCGTTGGGGGAGGGCAACACTACCTTTCGGGACTAAGTATTTTACCGTAAAATGAAGAAAATCCCCAATCAGTATGGTTATCAAGACAAACCCATTTGGGTCACGGAAACATCCACTTTCTCGGGCAGGATGGGTGGGCTATTTCAAAGTGAAGAGGAGCAAGCGGCAGACTTAGTGAAGAGATTCGCAATTCTCAAGGCGGCAGGCGTAAAGAGAGTGTTTTGGTGTGGCATTGAGGAAATCGACTATGAAGGCGGGACGGATGAAGGATTCTTCGACCAGTCTGGGCTTGTGTATGACGGCAGAGGGGTCTTGGATAGGGGTAAGGGAGTAAAGAAGAAGTCTTATTTCGCATATAAAGAAATTGTTAAACGCTTAAGTCATTCGTCCTTTATCCGTATGCAGAACGACAGTTTAACCTACCTCCTCATGTTTTCAACGCCTTCAGGGAAAGTTTCAGTGATTTGGCAGGACAAGTGGAATGGAAATAAAAAAATTCGGGTCATAGGGAAAGGAAAGGTTGAGGTTTACTCTATCTACGGCGAAAAACTTTCTTCATTTCTTGACGCCATGGATCTTCAGCTTGGAATAGAGCCTGTTTACCTTGTTGGGGATGTTGAAAAGTTTGAATATGAGCCTGGCGTATTGTTTCCTCCCACCTAATAAATTGACCTTCTTAGCGACAGTCAGGGTTGAAGGGATTGAGGGCAAGGACTATGGGCTGTAATCTTCTGTTCGTATTTTTCAGGGTAACCCGAAACCTTGAAAGTTATGGAGATTATAGGTTGCTTCAGACATACAGGCTTATTTTCCCCATCACCTCGCTTGCAAACTCTTCGGTTCTGGAGTTTCCACCTATGTCCGGCGTTCTAACCTTTTTTTCCCTTAAAACATCACAAATAGACTTCCAGATTATTTGGGCTGCTTTGAAAAGCTTTTTTTCACCGTGTTTCTCTCCAAGCCATTCCAGCATCATTTTAGCCGCAAGCATCATTGCGGTGGGGTTACCGTACTCCTTAGGTATGTCAGGGGCTGAGCCGTGAACGGGCTCGAATATTGCAAACCTCTCACCTATGTTTGCGGCTGGACACAGTCCAAGGCTTCCCACGACGGCTGCGGCTTCATCGCTCAATATGTCTCCAAACATGTTTGAAACAAGTATCACGTCAAACTGTAACGGGTTCTTTATAAGTTGGTATGCTGCGTTGTCCACGTACAGTTCGTTTGTTTGGATTTCAGGGTGTCTCCTCGAAACCTCCAGGCATACTTCCCTAAACAGCCTGCAAGAGGCTAGAACGTTTGCCTTGTGCACTACAGTCACTTTCCTTTTCCTTTTGGCGGCCCTCCAATATGCTTCCTCAGCAATCCTTTCCGTCTTTTTCCTCGTTATAACCCTGACGGAGAACGCGTATTCATCTGTTTTGTCCTCTATCCCCTTGTAGAGTCCCTCAGTGTTTTCCCTGACGATAAGGATGTCCACGTCTTTGAAAAGGGAGGCAATGGATGGAAGAGTTACGGCAGGCCTTATGTTTGCGTATAAGTCAAGTTTCATCCTTAATGGAACAATGACGCTTCCAGCCGTCTCACCTATCGGGCCCTTCAAGCAACAGTGGGAGTTCCTGATAACTTCAAAACTCGTGTTTGGAAGGGGTTCACCGTATTTTTCCTTTGCCTTGTCCCCTGCATCCACATGTTTAAATTCTAGGCCTAATCCTTGTTTTTCATTCAGGAGTTCCAGTACCTTGATTGTTGCCTTCATTATTTCTGGGCCTATGCCGTCCCCCTCAATGACGCTTATCTTAAAGCCCATCTCATCACTTGCGTTCTAAAGCTATTTGTTCCAAGGGGCCCTTAGCAACTTTTACTCCTTGTTTTTTGAGGCATGCCTGATGCTCAGGATCTTGTTTGCAGCGTTTATTATTGCCTCAACCCCGGCCATTACGATGTCTTCCCTCACACCTCTCCCCGATATTATCCTCCCGTTCTCATCTCTCAGCTTCACAACGACGTTCGCCAGAGCATCTGTCCCTCCAGTTATAGCGTCAAGCTTGAAGTTAACCAGTTCAAGGTTGGCTATTTCACCCACAAGTTTTTTTACGGCTTTAATGCTTGCATCAACGGGTCCAACCCCTATACCTGCACTTGTGTATTCGTTCCCGTTAATTTCAAGCCTAACGGTTGAAGTGGGTGTGACTTTGTTCCCTGTCACCACAAGTAACTCTTTTAATTTCACTTTCTCCTCTATTTTCCTTGGATAAAGGGCTACGGCCTCAGCTATGTCCAGTAAGTCCGTGTCAGTGACTTCCTTTCCCTTGTCACCCAAGGATTTCACCCTCTCCGTAACCTCTTTAAGTTGTTGATCCGTGAGGGATATTCCCATTTCACTAAGCATTTCCTTTATCCCGTGTCTGCCGGCGTGTTTACCAGCTACAAGCCTCCTGACCCTGCCCACAATAACTGGGCTTATTGGCTCATAGGTTTCAGGCGAGGTTACCACCCCGTGTGTATGTATGCCTGATTCGTGTGCGAAGGCGTTTTCACCAACTATGGCCTTATTCGGCTGAACATTTATGCCTGTGAGCCTTGAAACCAGCTGCGACGTCTTGTAGATTTCCTCAAGCCTGACGTTCGTACTTATCCCGTAGAGGTACTTCAGGCTTACGACAACTTCCTCCAGGCTAGCGTTCCCGGCTCTCTCACCCAGCCCATTAATGGTTGAATGAATTTCCTCGGCACCGGCTTCAACGCCTGCAAGGCTGTTCGCAACAGCTAAACCCATGTCGTCATGACAATGGACAGCTATAGGTACGTTAACAGTTTCCTTAACCTTCCTAACCAAGTTAAACATGCCTATTGGTATGCAGACTCCCACTGTGTCAGGGATGTCTATCCTGTCTGCACCTGCATCAACGACTTCCCTGAAAACCCTTAAAAGGAAGTTTATTTCGCTTCTAGTCGCGTCCTCCGCTGAAAACTCCACGGTCACGCCGTGATCCTTACAATACTCAACGCTCTCAACAGCCTTCCTGACAACTTCATCCCTACTTAGCCTAAGCTTCTTATCCATGTGGATCTTTGAAGTAGCTATGAACACATGTACACTGTCTACGTCGCAGTCTAATGCGTCATCCATGTCTTGTTTCTCGCACCTGGCTAAGCCGCATATCTCGGCGTTCAAGCCTTCCCTTGCAATGAGCTTGACAGCCTCCTTTTCCCCCTTGGACGTTATGGGGAAGCCTGCTTCTATGATGTCGACGCCTAGGGCGTCAAGCTGTCTAGCTATCTCAAGCTTTTCCTCAGGAGTTAGAGAAACGCCTGGAGTCTGTTCTCCATCCCTTAACGTTGTATCTAGGATCTTCACTTTCTCGGGAGGACTAAATTCCTTCCTTACAAGTTCCCTCCAAGCCATGGCTTATCCTCGTCCTAAAGATATTAGGGAAGCAAATAATTGTAGGCAGCATAACTTAATTCTTTTTTTAAGGTTTTTGTTTTAAAAAGTAGGTGGGCAAAAATACTTACTCTCCCTTCACCTCCCTTCCAAGCAGGTTAAACACGGTTTTGAGGGGAAGAGGTAAGTTTCTTAAACCCTTTTCTGGTAACTGAAACAGTGTCTTCAACCCTCATGCCCCCTAGATTCCTTATGTAAACACCTGGTTCAATAGTGAAACACATCCCTTCCTTTATCTTCTCCTTACTAAAAATTGAAATCTGAGGGGCCTCATGAACATCTAAGCCTATCCCGTGACCTAGGAAATGAACAAAGCCCTCCAAAAAACCATGTTCATCTATTTTTTTCCTGGCACTCAACGCAACCTTTCTAATGGGTAAACCTGGCTTAACAAGGTTTAAGGCAGCCTCTTGGGCCTTAAGAACAGCTCTCAACAGCCTTCTAAACCTTTCTCCCAACCTACCAATCCAGAAAACCCTTGTTTCATCGCAACAATAACCTGAAACACGTGCTCCAAGATCCACTAAAACGGGTTCATTCTTCACTATCCTCTTAAACGTGGGGACATGATGTGCGTTAAAGGTGTTCCTACCTGCAGCGACAATTGTCGGGAAGGCTTCTTCGGCGCCTTTAAGCCTCATTCTATGTGAGATCTCTATTGAAACTTCTCTTTCAGTTAATCCTTCCTTGATAAATTCCACTGACTCTATTAAAACTTCATCGGTTATTTCTGCAGATTTTTTGATCATCTTAACCTCGTTTTCTGATTTAATCATCCTGAGAGAAGTTATTTCCC
>JAOZGF010000114.1 GCA_027491845.1 Thermoproteota archaeon
TCATCATTGTTGCTGCTGCGCTTGTGCCCCCCACCAGCAGGGAAATCGAACTTATTACAAGTAATATTGTGTTCAGCACTGAGAGAATTTCGTTTATGTTCTCCATAACCGTTGAGGGAGATATTACCTCCAGTTCAGGGAAGTTTTCCTCCACTTTCTGGGTGAACGACTTTTCAAAGTGTGGACTTTTCAGCTTAACCATTACCATGCTTATCTTTCCATGTAATCCTGTCACTTCCCACATGTACTCCATCGGGATGTAGATTTCACTGTCTATGAAGCCCCCTGTCCTTTCAAGGATTGCTACGAGCTTGAATTTTTCCCCTTCTTCACCCTGCTTTTTAGCTATGGTTAGTTCCTCCCCTACTTTGAGGTTCATTTCAAGGGATGCAGCGTATCCGGATACTGCCTCCCTGTTGGACCAGTTTATGCTTTTACCTTCCTTTATCGTGCTTGAAACAACGGAGTCAATGTTTTCATCTAATCCAACAACAATGAATGGTTTACCGTTTACATAGAGCAGTTTCTCCAGTGTTGGAGCCGCTGCTTTAACCTCAGGCAAGCTTCTAATGTAGAAGTAGTATTCTTCGCCTATTTCTCCAGCTGAAACAAGGGATCCGCCTGATGGGATCACCATGAAGTCGGCTAGCCCTGCAAGTGAGGAGGTTATCTGCGTCCTCGTCGCCTCACTCAAAGAGATCAAGGTCACTACGGTAGCAATCCCTATGGCCACGCCAATTATTGTTAGGATTGTTCTCCCTTTTCTCGCCATAAAATCTCTAAGCGTCATTCTAAGGATTAGTTTGAGCAACTGCAAACACCTTCTCCACATGGCTTAAACATTTTCATAATGTTTCTTCTCAACTAGGGCCGTGTCTTCAAACCCCCCCTTTTTTTCGATTTACTTTTTAACTATCTTTTCTATTCTCCTACATTTGGAGAGAATCGCTAGTTTCCACAGTGACCTGGGTATTACGAGTTCATCACAGTAAACTATTGACTTAACCTTTGAGTTGAATAGTTCCTCGTCAACGTCCTCTTCGAATTCAAGCCTTTTAATGTTTATGAACGATATTTTTTTGTCGCTGTTCTCTAAATCGCTCTTGCTCACCGTTAAGCTCCCTATTTCAGATATGACGATGCTTTTTGAATCGGACATTCCGTTTGACTCCAGGACTCCGCTTGCAAATTCAACTGGGAACTTCACAGCGGCCCTTAATATTTCTTTTCTATGTGCGTATCTCTTCTCGGGTGGAAGGGAAAGATATGTCTTGAGGGCTTGGTTCACAATTAGCCCTACGTTCACCCCCAGCTCCCTTGCCATCGCACTTATTCTCCTGTAAAGGTTTTCATCCATTCCTCTAATGCTTATCTGCTTCTTTTTTCCCTCGGCCTGCGGGTCATCGGTCACTTGTTATTCACCTCGCATGAGAAATGTAATGCATTTAATTCATATTTAAACGTTACTCTCCGAACCCAATCTCAAGTTAGCGAACGAAGTAAGTTAATTTGGGCGGAGCATAGAGTAGCCGTATGTCCGCTGTCAAGGCGAAGTTGTTCATGCCTTCTCATAAGCTTCTAGGAACTCTTCTCTCTTTATCCCTGCTTGTAGACAAATGTTCTATAAAAATCAACCTTATTTTTTACCAACCTAAACGCAACACTTTATTTGCAATACCTAAAATTCAACAGAACCGTTTTGGAAACGCTTATATTTCGATTAAACAATTATATAGTTATATGGTGAAAGAGTTGAGTAATTACGTAACAATTTCCGTTCCGGCCCGCGTTAAAAAGATGCTAGAAAAAGCTAAAGGCAAGGAGGATTGGGGAAGTTTTTTGCTTAAGCTTTATGTTGAGGCAAGGAGATTGAAAAGTAAAAGAGCATTTGATGAGTTAACCAGAATCCTTACGGAAGAAGATTTAAGGGCCATTGCTGAGTCGAGTAAGGAGTTTAGGGAAGGCTTTCGCTTGAGATGATGTTGCTCGATACGGATGCAGTTATAGAAATACTGAAGAAAAAGAGATATGAGGCTGGCAAGATCTCAATTATAACCCTAATTGAATTTTTAAGGGGGTTAGAGGTTGAAAGGAGGAAGAAAGCAAAGGAATTGCTTGAAGAAAGCTTCGACGTTCTTAACATAGACAATCAGGTTATTGAAACGTATTGCAACATATACCGAAACCTTAAAGAGGAAGGTGTGCCTATACCTGATGCGGACATATTGATAGCTGCAACAGCAATATCCAACAACATGACCTTGAAAACAAGGGATAAACACTTTAGGGTATTAGAGAAATTCGGTTTGAAACTGGCTCAACCATAACTTGTTTAAACAATTTAACAAATAAATAGTGCACCTGAAGCAATGTAAGTAGGGCGTCGGTGGATTAGAAAGATTTTTTCAGTTTCTCTTGAAGTTCAGATGGCAGTTTTCTTATTCCATCACGTATTGTTGGTTTAACTTTTTCTGTTTCCCTTCTCAGCGAGCTCTTTTAGGAAGAGATAGACTTGCTCAGGATCCTTCTTGCTTATTTCCCTTAACGCCCAGCCAATTGCTTCTCTTAGAAATTCTAGGCATGCCTTGGACATTGTTGGTTTGACCCTGATAAACGGGGGAATTGGTGTAACAGCAAGCCTTTTCACCCATTTGTTCTTGTTTTTTAGCCATTCTCTTAACAGTAGAAACATTTCATGTTGTTTTCGAACCATAAGGTTGACTGTAACCCTTAATGCAAGTTGATCTGACAGGCTGTTCAGAACCTCCAACACAAACTTTTTTGTTTCTTCACATTCTTTTTTACTTATTTTTTCCAGTGAACTTGAAATTATCAGTCTTATATCCATGTCACCTTGCATCCACAGTTTTTTCAGCCTTGAAAATTTCCAGTTTTCCCTTTGTAGGAGCTTTCCAGGTTCTCTTCCGACAAGGTTTAGGCAAGGCGTCCTAGTTAGCCTAGCTTCTCCGTTTTTTAAACCTGGACCTTATTAATGAGAGAATTAACCTTAAATCGGCCTCTCTCAGCTTTCCATATATTTCTTTAGCGAGCTTAACATGGCTTTGGCCCTGATCTACCATTCGCCCATCTCTTTCTTAAGTTTACTGCTTTTTCCTTCAGCCAAGTATTCCTCTATTGTTTTACGTATGCTTTCACCTACTCCAGGTATTTCATCTATCTTTCCCTCCATGTACAGCTTCCTAATGTCTGTGTTAAGCCTCTCAATGTTTTCTGAGGCCCTATGGTATGCCCACGCTGAGTATGGGTTTCCTGTTCTGAACTCTTTAAAGAAAGCTATCTGCAGCAGGAGAAATGAGACGTCAAAGTTTTCCTTGAAAGGCCTAGGGTAGCTGGGGGGTGGAATATAGTTTTTGATGCCGTATTTTTTACACAGCCTATAGGCTTCCCTATTTATCTTTACAAGATAGCTGGGAGGAGGATGCTCCCTGTCACCGTAAAGCTTCAAGTACTTTTCCACATAGCTTGGAAAATTTCTTTTTAAAAGCTCCATGAACCTTATCCTTTGATTGCTCCTCAACGTCATGCCTGAACCTATTAAAACGTATCCAGCCCTCCCAGACACTTTACTAATGACTTCCTCAAGGTTTTCCTTGCTGTCGAGGAAGAATGGAATGATAGGTATAAAGTTTACCCCTGCCTCAATTCCTTCGCTCCTCAGCTTCTCTATTGCCTTAAG
Organism: Thermoproteota archaeon; assembly: GCA_027491845.1. Lineage (GTDB taxonomy): Archaea > Korarchaeota > JAOZGF01 > JAOZGF01 > JAOZGF01 > JAOZGF01. Next base: position 3,698 of record JAOZGF010000114.1, read on the forward strand.
CCTTTTCTCAGGTGGTGGGGCATAGGGTTCAAAGTGCCTTAATAAGTCCCTGTTAAATGTTATTATGGTGAATGAAACGCTGCACCATGTTTTTTCGCTGATTTCCTTCAATATGTCCATGTCACGTAGGACAAGATCCCCTTTCGTGCCTATGTTGACAGGGAAACTGTTCTCAGCGAGAACCTCAAGAACCTTCCTCGTTAACTCATACTTTTTTTCTGCAGGCTGATAGGGGTCTGTCACCCCTGATAAAGCAACCACGTCAGGCTTAGCTTTTCTAACTTGTTTTTTCAGAACTTCAACACAGTTCTTTTTCACGTAAATTACTCTTGAGAAGTCCCTGTAGTCTTCATGTACCAAGTATTTCTCCGTTATAGCGTCACAGTAATTGCATGCAAACTGGCAACCCCTATAAGGGTTAATGGTATACCTGTTCCAAAACCAGTTGTCCCTAAACCTTTGCCTTGTCAAGACGCTCTTCACGTTTATTTCAACGAACTTCACCATGTTTTCGTCAGCCTTAACTGTTTAAAAAGCCCACATCATGTTTACTCGTGTTTGCTCGTGTTTACATTCGTCCATGGGCTTTTTCCAGCAGGCTCCTGAAGGTTTTAAGAAAGGCTTCGCTGTAAGGGAAACCCCCCTTCTCAAAAACTTCACAAGGGAAACTGTCACAGTCCCTAAGGCAGTAGGCAACCTTCTTCTCAGCAGCACATCTTAACACAGGGCAAAGTGCATTGATAGATCTCAAATAACTTAGTCTTTCATTAACATTTGGATCATTTCCGGGGACGCAGCCCTTACAAACACCCTTAATCCTTAGTCCACACACTTCACACGAAATGCCGCATGCACCAACCATCATGTAATCATCCACTTCTCCTTTCCTGGTTTGATCAGCTTCTCAAGCCATGACGTTTTATTTTTCCTTAGGCTGAAAATACTTGCACTCCCTCTCGCTCTTCACGTCTGTTATTTTTACGTTAAAACATGTTCCTTCATTTGAAGAAGGATCTTCCTGCTTCAAAAATTTGCAGTCTATGCATCTCACCAACCTTACATCCTCCTTTTTTAAAGGAGTGGTTTTTGTGAGAGAAGTTAAGTTTAACGTTAAAAAAAAATTGTGTTGAACAGAATCACCGTCACAATTTTTTTTTTCATTGAAATTTTCTTTCGTTGGCTTCTAGAGGGAAGAAGTAGTGAATGATAAAGTAGGGAAAGAGTTAACTAAGAGTTAACTAGGAGTTAACTGGGAATCCTTAAGGTGAAAAGGGGTTAAGAATAAGGGAAGTTAAACTAACTTTAGGGTTAAATAGCTAACCATTAAAGCGTTTTTTCCTTGTTTTCAATGTGCAAATGGGCAGAATGTTTTTATTCCGAGTATTTTTGAGGCAGCGATGCCTGTGACACCATATATTATGGGTTCAACTTTGTTTTTTAAACAGGCATCCAGTAAACTTGGAAAGGTTCCGTTAACTATGGAGCTTCCGGTGATGAACGCCACCTTTGACTTCTGAATGATTTCTTCGTTTTCCAAGTAACTGGCTATCCTGACTCCAAACTTCACTTTACCAATGTTTTTAGGGTTCATGTCCGAAACAAGAATTTTTTCTGGGCCAACTAATCTTGACAGCCATTTTACATGTCCCGGCTGATAACCTATATG
>JAOZGF010000117.1 GCA_027491845.1 Thermoproteota archaeon
GTGTCAGGGTCTAGGTAAGTGTTCTTAGGTGAAATGTACTTCCCCCTGCCTATTATTGGTCCGCCGATGGATTCCCCGTTGGGGTAACTGTAACCCATGGCTAACTGGGTTATGGGTATAGATATCCATGGTTTCCCCTTAACGAAAACCTTTCCGTCCTTGATGTCGGTGTCTTCAGGCTTAACCCTGAAAACCTGGGAAGCAACCTCCTTCAACTGCCTCTTAACATCGTTTAACGCGTCTAGAACGGCGTTTCCGTCGGTGAATAAACCCCTGCTGCCCACGGTTTGCCAGGTGTATGCGACAGAATCAGTGCCCCTGATCGGGCTTACCTTTATTTTTTCAATGGGTATGCCTAGCTCGTCTGCAACTATTTGGCAGAGTGAGGTGATTGTCCCCTGCCCGAACGATCCTGTTCCAACCAGTAAGTCAACTGAAGCATCCTCGTTAAGCTTTATTATGGCTGAGGAAGCCGCGTTAGGCGGCTGTGCAGGCCCTTTACAGAAGACAGCTATTCCCTTGCCCCTGAACTTCCATGGTTCACTTGGTTTTTCAGGGGGCTTACCCCACCCGATCTCCTTTGCAACAGCCTTTAAGCACTGGTCAGGCCTCCCTGCATCAACCCTTAACCTTTCCCCAGTAACTGTTATGGAGACACCTGGCTTAACAAGGTTCTTCAGCCTGAGCTCAACAGGGTCTATTCCGAGTTTGGATGCAAGCATGTCCATGGTTCTCTCAATAGCCCAGTGGTTTTCAGGGTGTCCGAAGCCCCTCATGGCTGTTGTAGGGACCTTATTCGTGTAGACCGCAAGTGATTCACAGTGAACATTAGGTATTTCGTATGCCTCAGCCACAGAATAGCCTGCAGCCCTTGAAACATTCACCGTATAGTCCCCGTACCCTCCGCTGTCGAAAACAAACCTCGCCTTCAAGGCAGTGATTTCCCCTGTCTTCTTTGCACCGACCTTGACTTCGGCATGGAAAGCTGACCTTACAGGGGCAGATGTAAACTGTTCCTTCCTGGAAAGAACAAGTTTTACAGGTCTAAACCCGGCTTTCTTCGACAGTAAAGCAACCAAAGGCTCCCAAGCCAGGCCAGCCTTCCCGCCAAACCCTCCTCCCACAAACGGAACCCTTACCACAATGTTGCCGACAGGTATGCCTAGCGATAGAGCCATTAAGTACCTGACTGCGAATGGTGACTGAGCGCTTGTCCAAACCTCAACCCTTCCGTCTTTATGGTAGTGAGCAACAACAGTCTGCGTTTCAAGGTAAACATGGCTCACGGGAGGCATGTAATACTTTTCCTCAACAACAACGTCAGCCTCCCTAAAACCCTTTTCAACATTTCCCTTGACAAGCCTGAACCTGTTAGCGATGTTGGTTCCTGGAACAGGTTTAAAGGCTGGAGAAATCCTGTATTCACCGAGTTTCTCGTGAAGTATGGGTGCATCTTCCTTTAAAGCCTCAAATGGATCGTAGACAGGCGTCAGGGGTTCGTAGTCAACCTCAACAAGATCTATCGCTTTCTCAACAGCCTCCCAGTTTTCCCCTACAACGGCCGCAACAGGATGTCCAACCCACAGTACCTTGTCCAAAGCAAGGACATCCCTGTCTCCAACGTAAATCCCAAGCCTATATGGGAAATCTTTCCCGGTAGCAACGGTGACGATCCCTGGAATCTTCAAGGCATCGTCAACCTTAACGTCCTTAATCCTTGCATGGGAGAAAGTGCTTGTAACAAGCTTCGCAAACAACATGTCAGGGAGCTCCAAGTCAAATGTGTACTCAGCAGTCCCTGAAACCTTCTGGAAGGAATCCACTTGAGGAGTCCTCCTACCAACATAGGAACCAGGCAAAACACACACCACAAACAAATTGTAGTTCATAAAGGATAAACAAATGCTTCCTTAAAATACTTCCCAAAGTAATCCTCAAACTATTTCGAAGAAGGCTTTGGCAAAAACAAGTGAAGAAAAAAGTGAAAAAAGTTAAAAACTTAATTGTTCAGTTCATTGAAAGCCAAGGGAGAACTGCTAAAAAAGATGTTAAGGGGTTTCTTGAGGCATCCACCCTCAACAGTTGTTACGATTGATTCAGGTAACCTGCTGAAGCAATTGACGGGCGTCAACAATGCAGCAATATGATAAATTTAAACATGCAAAAACGTCTTCACAGCGTCACGTGCAAGTGTCAAGGCATGCAAAGCTACTGACTGCAGCCACGCCCCTCCCGTGCTCCAAGGAATTGGTTAAATGTTTTTAGGTTTTGTTAAAGCAGGTTAATGGCGGCGAAGGTAATAATAGGCGGGAAACCGTTGATGAGTCACTTGTCACACCACTACACAGTCAAGTTCGCAGCGAGCAAGGAGGAACAATGGCTTCCATGGTTTTACGTTGTTTACGTGGTTTACCGTCAATACATTAGTTTTCTGTTTTTCCTCCTAAATGAGTGCCAGTAACTCCATTATCTTCTTTGTTTTCCCGTTTGACAGCGCCAGAACCCTTGACCTGCCAACCTCATACGTTTTTATTAACCCGGTTTTCTCAAGGGTTTTCACATGCCTGTAAGTCGCTGCGTAGTCTATTTTTAAAATCCTTGAGAGGGCTTTTATATGGACAGGCCTCTTAGTCTCCTTGAGCACGTAAAGTATCTTCAACCTAACTGGACTGCCTAGAGCCCTAAAAACCTCAGAAATTATTTTAAGGTCTCTATCCTCTATCAAGCCTTAAACATCTTCCACTTTCATTTATGTTTTTCCGCTTAACATAATGATCCTTAAGTCAAAATAAACTTTTCTAAAATAGCCATCGTAAAATAGCTATCGTAGCCATCCAATCCTGATCTAAAACGTTTTTCCACTTCCAGAAGCCTTGACCCGTTGAAAAAGCTCAATAAAAACTGAAACTTTTGAAACTTTCAAGGTTTAAAAGGCTGAGGAGACCTTAAAACCTTAAACCACAAAGCAGGCAGGGAGGTTAACCTAGCAAGGGCTGTGTAAGTGTCGTCTGGGAAACCACGTAACTGTGGCTTTCAGGAGAGTGAGTTTTCCTGAAAGAGTAAAAGGGCTACGTGTTTTTAGTGGTTCTCTAAGGGTTCTCTAAGGGTTCTTTAAGAGTCTTTTAAGGGTTTCCTTGACTTTCATGGCTTTTCTCCAGGCTTCAAACTCGCTTTTTTCCTGTACAATTATGTGGATTTCAATTAAGGATTCCTTTTCAGTGCCCTTAGGATGGGATTTCACGTAGGCTGCAGGGAATATTCTTCTTATTTCTTCAAGGACAGGCGCCACCGATGATTCAGGTATCCCTCTAACCTCGAAGGATTCTTCATGGGTGAAAAGCCTCTTTTCCTGTTTCAGCAGGGGCGCCACGTGTTCCTTGAACATTTCCTTCATTTCACTCGGTACACCTGGCAAGGCGATGATAAGCGTTTCACCCTGTTTTACAAGGCATCCTGGAGCTGTTCCAACAGGGTTCTTTAGTGGTCGGGCTTTTTCAGGCAACATTGCCATTTTTTCCCTGTGCACAGTAAGTTTTAAGCCTAATTCACCGTATTTATCCTTGATCATTCTGAGGGCTTCCTTGTTTAACACTAGTTTTTGCTTTAGGGCTGTTGCAAGTGCTTTGAGGGTTGAGTCGTCAGGCGTTGGCCCAAGCCCGCCGGTTGAAATGATAAGGTAAGGCTTCCTGTTTATGGCTTCCTTAAAGCAATTTGAAACTTCTTTCACGTTGTCCCCTATCACCGTTCTCCTTCTTAGTTCTCCACCTAGCTCGTGAACCTGTCTCCCTATCCATGCAGCGTTCGTGTTAATTGTTTTACCTATGAGCAGTTCTCTGCCCGTGCAGATTAACTCGACATCAACTACTTCTTTGTTCTCCCTCATTTCTCCATTTCTCCCTTTTCTTCACCGTCTCCCAACGGTTTTTCACTGTATCTTTTTCTTTGCATCCATTAACGCTTTAACAATGTCTTCTGCCCTTATCCCTGTCAAGTCAACCTTTTTTTCCTTCATGAAACCCTGTATCTTCTCTTTTAATTCCCCTTCCTCAAGCCTTGTCCCCCTAAGTTCCTCCTCCAGTTGTTCAAGTGTTTCAGGAGGACTTAAGAAGAAGTCTCCTGAAATAAGGATGTCCGTTATAACGTCATCTTTTGATCCAAGGGTTATCCTCAACATTTTTTCTCCCTTGTACGTTGCCTCGCAAACCATTATCCCCCCTGCAACCTTGACGCACTTTGCTTTAACCCATGAAAGCAGTTCCTCATGTTTTTTCTCCCTCGAATACAGCCAATCCTTCCTCTTTATTTTCTCCCTTATTTCCCTCCAAAGCCTTTCTTCTCCACTCGTCAGTTCTCCTTCTTCAAGGCTTATGTCCAGTGTTTCCTGGTATCCCTCTATCAAGTATTCTTTAACCTTCCTTCTGTCAGGCAGGTAACCTAGCTCCCTTTTAAGGGAAGTCATCCATTCCTGCATTGTCTTGGCAAGCTTGTCTCTGAATTTTTCGCTTGGAGCCCTTATTATCCTGGCCATTTCTTCAACGTTTAAATCCATTATGATGTTTCCTATGAGGACGCTGGAGTTATAGATTGTAGCTGCACCGTTCCCTGACGCCTTCCTTCCATTTATGACGACGTCGTTAATTGGTTTGTACTCTGCAGGTAAACCGAATTTCCTGTATGCATAAACAGTTGCCTGCAAATATTTTTTGAAGAAGTCCCTGACCATTAAAACACTTGATCCCTCCTGTCTAACTATTACATGGTAAAATTGTTGTCCGTCGTCCAGGTAGACTGTTCCCCCGCCCACGTTCCTCCTTATAATGGGCAGATTTTTCTTTTCACAATATTCCAGGTCAACCTCCTTTTCAACCTCTTGGTGAACCCCTATACAGACATAAGGCGACTCTGGATAGCAAAGATTTATTGTGTTGGGGACAGTGCCCTTGCCAACATATTTCGCAACGGCTTCATAAACAGTTTGTATGCTGTATCCGTCCAAAGCATCAAAATCAATTAGTCTCCACTTCATTTAACAAACTCACCCTTTTTTCCTTTTTCCACTTTCCCCTTTTTATTACCTTCCTATCATTGAAGTTTATGGAGACGTATAAAGGCAATGTGTCAAGGCGTCAAGTAACTTCAACCCCCTTAAGGGCTTAAGATTTTACCTGTTCCAGTTAGTTTTTTAGTTAGTTTTTAGTAGTGAGTGTTATTGGTAAGAGGGAGCCTAGGCAAGGTGGTTAAGCCTTAACTTGTTTCCGTCAAGGTTTCAAAAACAGCTTCAGCAGCCTTCAACATTTCCCTTTCACTAACGTTCGTGAAGTGAGGGCCCTTGACAAGGTTTCCGTTCACGTAAAGAGCGGCTGAAGCCTTAACAGACCTTAAAAGGCATATCGTGAAAATTATTGAGGTTTCCATGTCCACGGCTAAAACCTTTCTCCCACGCCATTCCTCAACGAAGTCCTCCCCTTCCATGTAGAAGGCATCATGCGAACACGTTAAGCCAGTGTGAACCCTTAACTCCTTCTCCC
>JAOZGF010000120.1 GCA_027491845.1 Thermoproteota archaeon
AACGCTATAACTGGAATGACGGCAAGGAAGGCTAGGAAGGGGAAGAGAAGTTCCCTGAAAACCTGTGAGGACGCTACAAGTAAACCTATTAGGAGGCCTGCTGGAACGCCTAGGCTGAAACCAATTAAAACCCTAGTTAGTGTTTTTAAGTATTGCATGATGAGTTTTCCCTTAATTAATAATTCACATAATGTTTTTAAGACGACTGAAAAGGGTGGAAGAAGATAGCTAGGTGCAAGGCCAAACGCAGGCATTAATTCCCAGCAGAAAACTATTAAAATGAATACTATTACAACTTTAGGAGCCCTGAACAATTTATTCACTCCATTCACTCTATTTTCAGTTCATTTGTCTTATCCATTTCCCTCAGCTTTTTCAATGAAACTTAAATTTACGATTTCGTTTAGTTCGAAATCACCCTTAATGGCCCCATATTTTCGAAGTAAATCCACGTATCTCTCCACCTCGCTCAAGTTTACCTTCCAGTCATAGCTGAGGAAGTGCATAGATCTCCTGACAACTGGTTCCTCTATTCCCAATGACTCAGCAACGATTGATGCAGCCTCGTTAAAGTGTTCCCTTATGAATTTAACCCCCACCATGTTCGCCTTCACTAGCTTCTCCACAGCCCCAGGATGCCTCGATAGAAAACTTTTCTTAACGATCAAAACGCTTCCAGGCATGTTTGGCCAGATATCTTGACTCCTAACTAGTATTCTCGCCCCCTTTGATTCAGCGATTGACACGTAGGGTTCCGGTAATGCAGCTGCATCAACAAGACCTAACAGCAATGCGTTCACCCCCATGTCCGGAGGCATCTTCTTAATTTGGATTTCATCCTCACTTAGATTACACCTCTCCATAACAATCCTTAGAAGTAACCATGTGGGAGATCCTGGCCCTGGGACAGCCACTGTTTTTTCTTTAAGATCAGAAATCTTCTTGACCCCTGACCCCGGCCTCACAAGTACAGCGTAGCCATGAAGGTGAGTTAAGGAAACAACCTCAACAGGAACCCCCCTATCAATCGCCACTAACGCAGGTCCAAGACATATCCATGCAGCCTGTATGTTGTCCTTGTTAAGGGCGGCTGCCAACGCAATGCCAGTCCTAAACGAGGCCAGGGAACTTATATTCAAACCAACTTCTTCGAAAAAACCTTTTTTGAGAGAAATCCATGCGGCTGCTGAGTGATCGTTGAACTCTACAGCCATACCGATGTTTTCAGCAGCTGATTTGGACGTTAACATGTTAGTTAGTGGATAAGCAATGCACAGGAAAAGAAAGATGGTGATCGCCAGTTTCAAGGTTCTCATGGAGAGGCCTCTTAAAAGGGATGTTGTGGTGAAGATATTCCTCATAGTTACTATATAAGCCTTTATGTAATTATCTTTGATTACTCACGAAAATTTTCTCTACCCTCATCTTCACATCGAAAGAATGAAAAAAGAATCCTAGATCACAACTCTAAAACCGTTTTACCCACTGGTTGAAGACAGATTTTTAAGTCTGACCTTTAACTCCCATCGGCGGGAAGTCTCCGTGCGGCAGCGTGGAGATGAAAGCCAAACTTTCTTTCATTGTTGATTTCCCCAACGCCCTGACACACCCAACACCCAACACAAACTCGCAACAACCACAGCCATTAAAAAAGGGAAGAAAAAAAGAAAAAACAAAAAAGGAAAAAACAAAAAACTTTTAAATTAAAGGAAGGGAACATGGCACCGGCTAAAAATGGTTAAAATGGTTGGCGAGGGCGATTAAAAGATTAAATAGCGGAAAAAGCCCTGCCAACCATAAAGGAGGGAAAGGAACGATGTGGAAAACCCGCCCACATCAAACAACCAAGACAAACAAGACAAACAAAACAAAAACCCTACCAACCCTACCAACCCTAAAAAACATGCTGATCCTCCTCTTAACCCTAAACCTGGCCTTCACAGCCTTTTTCACAGGCTTTCAAGGGGCGAGTGCAGGGCAAAACCCCAGGGAAGCAGCTGGATAAAAACAATAGGCGGAAGCTTGTGGGATGAGGCTTACAGCGTCCAGGAGACAGGTGACGGATACATAGTTGCAGGCTACACAGGTTCCTTTGGGGCAGGAAGCAGTGACTTCCTCATCGCCAAGCTTAGCCATGACGGGCTTGTTGGAAACTGCATTGTCTCAGACGTGGACCCAGAAACCCTAGAAGTTAACCCAGTAACCACAACAATCCAAGAAATCCAAGCCCCCTCAATCCAGGTCAACGATGTTACCCAACAAATCACAACCCAACAAATCTCAACCCAACAAATCCAGGTCCAGGACGCCTACCCCGACCTAAACGTCTTATGCTGTGCCGCAGGCACCTCACTGGCAAATTTCCCATGCCCATTCGTGAAGGCCTCAAACCTGAACGTAACGTTCATCTTAGGCGACTCAAAACAACACGGCCCATACGGCTGGGGTGCCGAAACAAAGGACGTGCTGGGCTCGGTCGGGGTTGCATCAAAACTAGGAGTGAAGGCTCTTGGAGGGGTCTGCAGCCAAATGCTTGACACAGCAGCGTCAACAAACGATGAGCAGCCACAGATAAATTGGAGCCTTGTCCCTGAAACAAACCTCATAGTTGTAGGTGGCCCGGGGGTTAACAACTTCGCACGCTACTACGACGGCTTCAACGGATGTCCATTCAGACTTTCATGGAGTGATGGGGTGCCTGTCATACATTCAGACGACACAGGCAACAGCTACGGCTACCAGCTTGGCCCTAACGGCTATGACCATGCATTGGTGGCCTTGCACAGGGACCATGGGAGGCACGTGTTGGTTGTTTGGGGTTTAACTTATCAGGGGACAATGGCTGCATGCCAATTGTTACAGTACTTTGAAAATTACCCGGGGTTCCTGGGAGGACGTGCCCTAATAGTTAAATGGGTTGATAGTGATAGGGACGGCGTGGTTGGCCTCAGCGATACGTTAAGTGTTGTTGAGGCATGGTCAGGGTAGGGTTAACGGGCAACCGGACCGCATGTTGGGTGGATTGGGTCTTTGCAGGGATAAGGCATGGAAAGCCTGGAAGGTTGGTGCGGGGTTGCACCGCCAACCCCCCTCTTTTTCCTTTTTTTTTAACTTGGCGGGAAGTCTCCGTGTGGAAGGGTTGGGGTGAAGGCCTAACTTTTTATGCTCATGCAGACAGGTAACCTTTGGTGGAGGGGTGGGGCAGCCCAGATAGCCTGTCTGAGAAATGGCCCTTACCCGTACAGTCTACGCGATGAGGGTTGTTAAGGGCAGGTCTTTTTCCATGAAGCAGGAA
>JAOZGF010000124.1 GCA_027491845.1 Thermoproteota archaeon
CATATTAGATGAAATAAGTAATGACCCAAACATGCCTCTCTATACGAGGACAAAAATATGGTCTGTAATGGGGCAATTAGAAGTCATAAAGGATTAAGCGGGGGTTGCCGAGTCAGGTCAAAGGCGCCAGGCTTAGGTCTTGTAAGAGACCTGGTGAGTTAGCTCTGCGTGGGTTCAAATCCCACCCCCCGCACTATAATTTGAAGCCTAAATAAGCAATTTCCAAGCCTTCCTTTATATGGCTAACTATTTCGTTTCTAGGTTGGACCTCTAGCTGTTTACGAACTTTTCTTTAAACACTTAAAATCGTTAAAGAAAAAAATTAGGGATTATCGCAAAACATCAGCTTCGCTAGGTTATTGTAAGTAGGCCATAAAAGATGATTGAAGTAGATTATTCAAGAAAGCTGTTGAAGGTTCTCTCTATAGGCTTTAGAGCTGAACTTATTTTGAGGACTAAGGAAAACAATTGATGAAGGCTGAACAAACATTTAAGCTGAGAACTTGTATACTTAGAGTTTAACGGGTTCGTATTTATCCTTCTGCAAAGGTTTCAACTTCGGTTTATCCCAAAAATTGTTTTTTGATGTTTTCGCTTCTTCAAACTTCGTCAATTCCTAGCTTTGAAAAATAAACATTAAATTATAACCCAGACGTGTGATTGCAAGTTCTTGTGTTCAGCGTTAAATGGGTGTTAAGGGGACAAAGCAAAGTATTAACATGACCGGAACAAGGAAAGAGACGGCTTTTCTCTTGTTTGAGGGCTTTGATAGATTATTTAGGCAGCCTAAATACGGTTGAAATAGTAGGAATATTAACAGTAAAAGCATGAGTATAGAGATGAAAAAAGAAAGAATTAAGGAGAGGGCTGTGAATAGGGTTTTATATTTTTCGCCGAAGACGGCGTGTTTAATGTGCCCTCCATCCAATGGAGGAATTGGAAGTAGGTTTAGAGCTGTAATCAACATGCCTATCCATCCCGCCAGTGCGACTGGATGTATTATTGCAATCTTGCCTGGCGGAATCGGCAGTGCAAGGTTAAATATTAAGTCAAAAAGGTAGGGCTCCATCAAGATAGAGAGTTTACCTTGCTGCATCAATGCCTGAGCTGTTTCCTTTGGGATCAGGTAAGAGAGAGTTGATCCAAAGTAGGTTATGACAGCGGAAAGAATGAAGCTCACAATGGGTCCACTTATGCCTAAATCGAAAAGCTGGTCTTTCTCCACGGGCGGATCCTCCAAGGATATTAGGGCGCCAAATGTTCCGAACCATGGTGGGCCAGGTATAAACATGGGTAAGCTTGCCTTAATGTTATGTGCTTTACATGCTAAGGTATGTCCTAGTTCGTGGAGGCCTATCACAGACATTATGGAGACCATGTATAAGAGGCCGTCCATCCATGGATTAACGTTTACACCTAACTTGCTTAATACTTCACTGTTTCTTTGTGAAACAAAGAATCCAGCGTAAAATGTTGTTAGGAGAGTTACAAAGAAGAGAAGCAGGCTAAGCTTTGTTCTCTTTTTCTTCTTCTTTTTCTTTCTATAAACCTTAATTATTAACTCATGATTTTCTCTGGACAATACAGGTATGAAGCCTTCCATTGCTAGATCCTTATACAGGTCTCTAAACTTCTTATGTATGTCCTTCTTTTCAGTGAAAACGTAAAATTTTAATCCGCGATCGGTTGAAAAGTCTCTTCTAAGAATGACAAAATGCTTATTTAAAATGTAATAAATTAGGGACAAACCTAGGCTTTCCGACTCCAACCTGCTTCCTCTTTTATTTTTTTAAAATGCACGGGTTTTACTTTCATCACACAAAATTTGTTTTTAAAAGAAGTTAACGTGGTTAACCATTAAATAAGAAGCTATATATCCATACTTAATAAAAAGTTACTTAACCTCTAATTGAGGTATCGTAGTTGGGCAGGGTTGTTTACGCCATAAGAGAATTTAAAGCGGGCGATCTTGACCAAGTGATAAACATAAATAGGTTATGTTTACCTGAAAACTATGCTCCTTACTTCTTTATGGAAAATTATAAAAGGTTCCCTCATTCCTTCCTTGTTGCAGAGGTTTTAGACAGAGTTGTAGGCTACGTTATGGGCAGGGTTGAAAACTCTTATTCTCTCCTGAAAACCTTTAAAAATGGACACATCATTTCAATAGCTGTTTTACCTAATTATAGGAGGATGGGTATAGGTGAAAGCTTGATTAAATCAGTGGAGAAATCCTTTAAAAACTATTATGGGGTACATAAGCTCACATTAGAAGTTAGAGTCACAAATCTCCCAGCCATTTCCCTTTACAGGAAACTTGGTTTCAGGATAAAAAACAAACTCATGTGCTATTACCAAGATGGAGAAAACGCTTACCTAATGGAAAAGTTGTTAACGTAAGTTAAAAAAAATGTTTTAAGGATGGGGGCACCCGGATTTGAACCGGGGTTTCTCGGATGTTTCTCTCGAGAGCCTGAGTCTCGAAGGCTAGACCTAGCTACCCCATGCCCCCGCTCAATAACTGTAATACTATTACTCTTGACGGTTCCTTTTTAAGGATTCGTAACTTAAAAATCTTTACATGAGGAAAGGAAAATAAGTAAAAAATATATAGTGGTTTCCTTAGCTTATTTGAACATGTTTTTCTGGGGATGCGGTAATGGAGAACGAAATGGTTAAAGACAAAATTTTGAAGAAAGTTGCAGGGGAAATAGTTCTTTCAAAAAACCCTGGAGAAGAAATGAAAAAATGGAGGGAAATCTTCGGGATTCAACAAATAGAATTAGCTCAGTACCTAGACATATCGCCAAGCGTAATTTCAGACTATGAAGGAGGGAGAAGGAAGTCGCCAGGGTCACAAATTATAAAGAGATTTGTTGAGTCCTTGATTGAAATAGACCTGAGGAAGGGTGGAGAGAAGGTTAGGGAGCTCTCTAAAATTTTTTCTCCGGACCTGTTAACTGGAATTTTACTGGATATAGAGGAATTCACGAGACCCGTTAAGATAAAAGAAATATGTGTTGCACTTGACGGTGACATTGTAGCATCTAAAAACCTTATTGAAGAATACGTTTACGGTTATAGTATAATTGACAGTATTGAAGCTATTAAGAGACTGTCAGGAGGAGATTTCCTAAGGCTTTACGGCCTCACTACAAGACGGGTCATTGTGTTCACAAAAGTAACCACTGGTAGGTCTCCCATGGTTGCAATAAAGGTTAGAGACCTCAGGCCTGCCGCCGTGGTGCTACATAACCCCAGAACAATAGATAAATTAGCCATTGAACTTGCTGAAATAGTTAGGATTCCGTTGATCGTTACCATGATAAAAGACGTGGAGGAAGTAATTAGTAGGATGAAAAGTTTATCTAAGTAAAGGAGATGATTTAGTTGGAAAAAAGAGAGGCTGAAGATATAGAATTAATTGAGTACAAGTTTCCTGGCGTATTTATTGGTAAAGAAGTTATAGATGGAGGGGCCCGTAGAATTGGAATTATTAGAAGCATAAAAATAAGTATTCCAGACTTCAAGGTTGGCATAATCATTAAGGGCAAAAACTTAGAGGAAAAGGACGTTGAATTCAGCGTTGACAGTTCTAGGATTAGAAACGTTGGAACAGTTGTGCAATTGACTGATGAAATCAGGGAATTCAGGGAACTAGGTATAAGAGAAGTTGTCGTACTGCAGAATGAAGTGAAACAAGAGATAATGGCGCTTTTTAAGTGAAACGATTTTGGAAGAAGTAAAGATAAGGGGTCCCATCCACAATTACATTTCTTTGAATAAAACAGAGAAACTCCTCATGGATTCAGCCGAGTTTCAACGACTGAGGAACATCAGACAATTAGCTGCAGCTTACTTTGTTTATCCAGGAGCTGAGCACTCCAGATTTTCCCATTCACTAGGCACGTTTCATGTGGCTAAAGAAATCCTTACTTTCCTCTCAAAATCCTTAGATTTGAAAGATGAAGAAATAGAGATGGTGCGTATTGCTTCTTTACTACATGACGTCGGCCACGGTCCCTTTTCCCATGTTTTTGACGAGGTTATCTCTGAGCTGAAAGGTATAAATCATGAGGATGTGACAGTTTGGTTTATAAGGGAAAGCTCCTTGAACGATATACTGAACAGTGAAGGATTTAGTACCAAGGAAATAACTTCCTTGCTTGAGGAACCTGTGGATCCAAGCAAGAAGATTTTTTCTTTGATTGTGAAGGGCAGAATCGATGCAGACAAGCTTGATTATCTAGTTAGGGATTCTTACTATACTGGCGTGGATTATGGCAGGATAGATATCGCGAGGCTTGCGTCCTCCTTAAAACCTATAAATTTGGACTTGGGAGTTGATTATGATAGCATACATGCTCTTGAAGAGTTTGTTATTGCCAGATACGAAATGTTCAAAGCAGTTTATTATCACAGAACCGTTAGAAGCGCTGAACTAATGTTAATAAAGGCAATAAAACTAGCTAAAGAGTTTTTGGGAATCTCCGACATATATGATGCAGAGGCTTATGTGGGGTTTGATGACAATTTTGTGACATGTAAGCTGCGACAAATTAAACGGATAAAAGATCCTGGCCTTAAGACTGCAGCCATGTTTTACGAAAATTTCGAGAAAAGAAGGCTGTTTAAAGTGGCATTTGAACAGTTACTTCCTGTAAGGAGAGGGACAATAGCTCGCTATCTCTCTTTCGAAAAATCAAAGGGAGACATTGAACGTGAAATAGCTGAGAAAGCAGGGGTTGATGAGAACTTTGTTATAATTGATTCTCCATTGCTTCCTTCTCTCCCGCCTCGCCGCAAGGAAGATGATCCAACTGAAATCAACGTCATTTCAACGGATCTTAATGGGAGAAAAAGGATTTCGAAGTTTTCTGATCTTTCCAGTTTATCTGGTTGGTTAAAAGAGTATCTAAACGTGCTGAGGGTTTACGCGCCTAAAAAATATAAGGAAGTTGTTTGGAGGGCTTCAAAGGAGGTGTTAAGTGAAAGGTTGGGTGAAACAACCTTTACTTAACCCGACAAAACCTTTTTTAAGTCTGGGCTACTTTGGGCTTTAAATAAACGTAAGGAGGGCCCTTTATTGTTGCATCTATTATTTCTTTACATTTCGGATATTCAACTGTTTTTTCTTTTCGTTCAACTCTTATATTGCTGTGATCAAGGGAGGATCCCATAATGCCCTTTATAACGTGGTAGTCTAGCGGTGGATATGTTCTCTGAATCACTGCTTTCTGTATTTCTACATAGTCATGGATGTTTACGTCTTCATCCACGATGATCACTCTCTTAAGGCTTGGATGAGCGTGAAAAGCCGATATGCCTACAAGGAAGGGTTGATCTTCAAATTCTTTTTTTATCTTGACAACGGCTTCAACCCAGTGGGAGCCTGCAGGTGACATTACAACCTCCATTACCTCGCAATGCTTTGAAGCAGCCTTATATATGACAGGTTCCCTTGGAATTCCCATAAGCAACTCATGTTCCATGGACGTTGGGAAGATGTCGTAGTAGATTGCATCTTTTTTTCTGGACACGGAGTAAACCGTGATAACCGGTTGCTTCCTTTCTATGTCTACTCCAATTATTTCCACAAAGGGTCCTTCTTCAACCTTTTCACCGGGATAAATTTTCCCCTCCAAGACAATTTCAACATTTTTTGGAACGTTCAAATCAACCTCATTGCAACGAGCAACCTTTAATTCGCCTTTTAGTAGGGAGTTCGCTATAAACATTTCGTCAATGTTTTCCGTTGAAGTAGCTGCAGCAAGAAGAATTACGGGATCAACCCCTATTAATACGGCTACGTCCAAAGGCTTTTTTTGTTTTGCTGCTTTAACATAAAACTTGTGTAGGTCTCTTCCCTCTACAACCCTTACAACTAACTTGTTTCTGGATATAGGCATCATCCTGTGAATTGACAAATTTTGCCTTCCTGTTTCAGGGTCTCTCGAAACAACGACAGCTGACGTTATATATGGTCCTCTATCCTCTCTGAAGTGTTTGACAATAGGTAACTCGCTGAACAGGTTCCCGTTTGTTTTTGTAAAACCTAGGTCGAGGGTTTCTTGGTTTGGGATATAGGGTCTCGGGTTATTTATGGCATGTAACAACTCCATACCTAGGCTCCTTTCAGTTAATCCCAAGGAGTTTGCAATCCTTTTCCTATCAAAAAAAAGGTTTGACACAAGTTTCAGGTACGAATCCCTGCTTTTACTTACAATTCTTTCAAAAAAAACAGCTTTCCTCTGCTTAATCACCTTGTACTGATGTACGGGAATGCTTTCAAGATTTACTGGGCGGCTTACTTTTTCTACAAGCCCCTTCTCCATTAACTTTCTTAAAAAACCCCTAAGGGTCTGAGGTTTAGCTTTCAAACTTTGCACCAAAAAAATTTTTTAGGCAAGATTTTTGCGACGTAAAGCCTATTTTACAGGTAAAGGTGTTTATTATGGAGAGAATTAAAGTAACCATTAAAAATTTCATGGCAAATGAAAACGGTATTTCAGAAGTGTTAAGTGAAGCCTTAATACTTGCATCAACCATCGCCCTCTTCACGATAGCAGTAATACAACCTGTCACGAACATTACAACCAAACTCTCAGATCTATGGAAAAACCTGCAAGAGGGTGCTTCAGGGGTAGGTGAAACCATTTACAATGGATTGAGTTGGATTGCGGAAAAACTAAAGGAGGCCTTTTCTTTCTCGTAAGAAATCATTGGTTAACCATTTTTAAACAATGGTTTTCTAAGGAACTGAAGGACAGCATGCTTTCAGCCATCGATCTTTCAGTTTCTCAATATTTTCTTCTTTAGAAGCTTTATAAAAGCAAAATATACTGAATATACTGAACATACTTCAATGAAGTGCTAAAAAAGTTCAGGATGCTGAAGTTGTGCAGCGTTCTTGAAAAATTCATTAAAGAGTTTAGGGGTAATCTAGTAGAGGTATGTGGCCCTCCTGGAAGCGGTAAAACTGCTATTTTGCTTTCTTGTGTTTATTCCTTCCTTAAAAGAAAGGAAAAAATTTTTTATATGGATAGTGACAGAACTTTTTCCCCAGTTAGGCTTATCTCAATGGGTTGCTCCAAGCTAGAACTAGAAAACATGATAATCTCAAGGCCAAGAAGCTTTGAAGAACAAAAGAAGATATTGTTTTCTCTAAATCATGTGTTAACGGAAAAATTCAGTTTTTTAGCCATAGATTCATTCACGTCACTTTATAGGGAAGAAATAGCTAGAGGGAGAAGCATCATAGATTTACAGACAAGCTTAAATGCCCAATTAGCCTTGCTCTATAGGTTAACAAAGAAGTTTAACGTTACAACCATAATCACCAACCAAGTTTTCTATGATCCAGAGAAAGGAGAAGATAGGATAGTTGGGGGGAAAATACTTGAAAACTGGCCTGACTACATAATAAAACTTGAGAGAAGGGGGGAAAAAAGGAAGGCTAAATTGTACAAAGGAAAAAGTGAATCTAAACTAAGCGCCATAGACCTTTTGATTACTCCCAACAAGATAATAATTCTATGACACATTATATAAGTTCTTAATTCTTAAGGTTCTATCATAGTTATTTTTATGTGTGAAAAACAATGAATGAGTTTTTTAAGACAGCCTACGATGCCTTAAAGGAATACTCTAGAGTAAGAAGGAAAATTTCAACAGGATCTGCTGAATTGGACAAAATATTGGGAGGAGGTATTGAGACAGGATCAATAACTGAGATCTACGGTGAGTTTGGCTCAGGAAAGACACAAATTGCCATCCAATTATCCATAAACGTTCAGTTGCCCGAGAATAAAGGGGGCTTAAACTCTGGATCAATTTACTTGGACACTGAAGGAAGCATAAATCCGTTCAGGTTATTTCAAGTTGCTGAGGCAGTGGGATTGGATGCGGAGGAAGCTCTTAAAAGGATTTACTTGGAAAGAGTAAATAATGTCCAGGAAATGTTTAAGTCAACTTATAAGGCTGAAAAACTTTTGAAACAGGGCAAGGTAAAACTCTTGGTGGTTGACTCGCTCATGTATCATTTTAGACTAGAATACAAAGGAAGAGAAAACCTTTTTGAACGCCAGCAAAGGATAAAAGAGTACCTTAAAATCCTTAGGAATTACGCATCCGCTTATAACGCTGCTATAGTAATCACGAATCATGTTATTGAGAAGCCCGTGACCATACTAGAGAAAAGCCTTGTTGCAGCAGGGGGACACATAGTTTCACATGTTCCTGCATTGATACTTCAAATCAGAAAAACACATGGAAACAAAAGAATTTTAAAAGTTGTTGATAGCTCATACATCCCAGTTAAAGAAGCAATTTTCCAGATTACCGATAAGGGAATAACTTAACAGTTTAAAACATGTGGAGAAGGTGCAGTGAATTGGAATATTCCGTTAAAGGAGACCTGTATTACACAAAGGAACATGTTTGGGTGAAAATTGAAAACGGGACGGGGATCATAGGAATCACAGATTTCGCTCAAAAACAGTTGCATGAAATTACATTTGTAGAATTACCTGAAAAAAACCGCTCAGTTAAGAGAAACGATGAAATAGCAACTGTCAATTCACCTAAAGCATCAGCTCCTATTTATTCTCCTTTGACAGGTGAGATCATCGACGTTAACGTGGAGCTGGAGGAAAACCCCTTTCTAATAAACGAGGATCCCTACGGTAAGGGATGGTTAATAAAAATCAAGCCAACAAATTTAGGGGAAGAAAAAGGCTTACTTCTCTCAGCTGATCAATACAGGGAACTGCTTGAAAAGGAAGTTGCAGAATAAAGCTAAACAAGAGGCTGGCGAGATTTGTTAAATATCTTTTAATGATGAAAAGGCTGAACGCTCTTTTTCTAACTTTAAGGAAACAGTGAAAAGTGAATGGAAAAAAACTTGAAGGTTTACGTTAAGACATTCGGTTGCTCCCTGAATCAAGCAGACGGAGAAATAATAAAGGGTTACATGGAGAACGCAGGCTTCAAATTAACGCGTGATTACAAGGAAGCAGGTCTCGTCATTTATAACACCTGCGGGGTTAAGCAGTCTACTGAAGATAAAATAATTTTCTTATTGAAAAAAGTAAGAGGAAAAAAGTTAATCGTTACAGGGTGCTTACCTCTCATAAATCTTTCTAGAATAAGGAGAGAAGTACCCTATGACGCTTTGGTTGGACCCTCTCCAGGAGAAGTCATAGTTGATGTGGCTAAAAAGGTTCTAGAAAACAAAGGGGGGAAGGTTGAATTATTAAGAACAGATTTTTTCCCTAATTGCCTTTCCCCTAGAAAAAGAAAAAACCCCCTAATAGAAATCATACCCATTTGTTTAGGATGCACTGGAAAATGTAGTTACTGTGCAGTTAAGCTTGCACGTGGAAAACTTAGAAGTTATTACCCAGAAACCATATTAGAAAAAGTTAAAGCCTCATTAAAGGACGGCTGCCGCGAACTCTGGTTTACTGCGCAGGATGTTGCGTCATACGGAAGAGATATTGGTTTTGATCTACCTTATCTCTTAAAAAAGGCTACAAGCCTAAAGGGTAAATTTAGGATCAGAATAGGAATGATGAACCCTGGAAACCTTAAAGACATTTTAAATGAACTCATTCGTACTTATGAATCGGAAAAAATATATAAATTCGTTCATCTTCCTGTGCAGTCAGGTTCAGATAACGTGTTAAAAGACATGAAAAGGAACTATACAAAAAAAGACTTTATCAGAGTTATAGATTCCTTGAAAGCTTCTTTTCCGGAAGTCTCAATAACAACTGATGTCATCGTGGGCTTCCCAACTGAGGATGAAAATGACTTTGAAGAAACGATACAATTAATTGAAAAGGTTAAGCCGGATAAAGTAAATATTTCAAAATTTTCACCAAAAAAAGGTACAGAGGCTAGTAAACTGAAAAAGTTGCCTACGCACATCTTAAAAAAGAGATCGAAAACTTTAGCTGAAATTTGCCGTGAAATATCCCTTGAGAAAAATTTAACAATGATAGGTAAGGTCTATGAAACCCTTATAACTTCAAGAAATCTTGGCGAAGATACCTTAAAGGGAAGGACGCCTAGCTATAAACCAGTGACAATTGAAAGCGAAAACACTTCTCTACTAGGAAAATTTGTTAAGGTTAGAATTGTTGATGCAACATACAGTCACTTAATAGGTTGCTTAGAGGAGTGAAAAGAGTGTAAATTTCTCGTCAATCTTTCAAAGGGATTCTAATTATTTGCATAGCAGGTTTTCTTCCGTATTTCAGCTGTATTCATTAAATTTTTATTATCGGTTTTGGATGGCTAGAAAAACAAAGTCTTTTGAGATGATGAAGAAAAATGTATTACGATAAGCAATTTATGAAAACAGGGAATATAGACATACCCATAGCCCGCCATTATTCCGATGGCGAAGTTAAATCAGCTAAGATTGTGGTTATTGGAGTAGGCGGAGCTGGTAATAATGCAGTCACTAATGTAATGAAAATGGGGATCTCAGGAGCTGAATGCATTGCTGCAAATACAGACAAGGACCAGTTAGATCTATCAATAGCACATAAAAAAATATTGCTTGGTGCAAAATTAACTAGAGGACAGGGTGCAGGCGGATACCCTGAAATCGGAAGCTTAGCTGCAGAGGAATCAAGGGACAAGATAGCTAGTGTGCTTAGGGGGGCTGATCTTGTTTTTATAACTGCAGGCATGGGAGGTGGAACCGGGACAGGGGCTTCACCCATTGTTGCTGAAATAGCTAAGCAGCAAAACGCCATCGTTGTGGGAGTTGTAACTATGCCTTTCAAAATGGAAGGAGCAAGAGTTGAAGTAGCTAAAAAGGGACTATATGAATTAAGAAAGTTCGCTGACACTGTCGTGGTAATAGATAACAACAAATTACTTGACCTATCGCCTGAACTGCCATTTCAAGATTCCTTCGCTATCGCTGACAGCGTCCTCTCAAAAATGATTAAGGGGGTTACAGAGATCATAAAGGTTCCAAGCATGATTAACTTGGACTTCGCCGACGTTAAGGCTGTCATGAGCAGGGGTGGTGTTGCTTTGATAGGTGTAGGGGAGTCGAACTCTGAAAACAGAGTGGAGGACGCTGTAAAAAAAGCCTTAAACGACCCTTTACTTGATGT
>JAOZGF010000127.1 GCA_027491845.1 Thermoproteota archaeon
AGAAAAGAGCATAAACATTTTAATGATCTCGCAAAGCGTTTCAGAGGCAAACATTTCTATCGTCATACCGAAGAAACATGTTAAGAAGGCTGTTAAGCTCTTAAAGTAAAACATGCTTGGCAAAAGCATAATCCAAGAAGTTTCATGGGATGAAGACGTATCTGTCGTTTCAGCTGTAGGTGCCGGAATGAAAGGGACTCCAGGGGTGGCTGCAAGAATATTTGAAGCTGTAGCCAAGAAAAACATTAACGTCGTAATGATAGCTCAAGGATCATCTGAATTAAATATTTCCTTCCTCGTTAAAAGGAAACAGGGACCCCAAGCGGTAAGGGCAATACATGAAGAATTCAATTTACACTCTATTTAAAAAGGAAAAATGCCTTGTTTTCAAAGCCGAAAAAACTGTAAAAGTAATTTTTTCCCTCTTCTTCCTAGGCATAATCCTTCTCTTGGTAGTGATGGCGAGCGGAACAAGGCTTAGAAACTTATTAACAATAACCTTAATAACATTTTGCTCCCTACTAGTTTTCGGCTTTCTAGCGGAGGGAATAGAGAAATTACTGGACTTAAGAAAAACCGTGCATTTTTTCTATTCCCTTCTGTTCCTTGCATGTTGGTTGTTGTTTAACCACATATCCTTTCTCTTAATGACTACTTATCTCTTTTTCGTGTTCATTTTCATAACTCCTCTGCTGCCAAAAATAATGATAGAGCCGTTCACATCCTTTTTTGAGGCCTTTAAGGAAATTGAAAAGACGCCGACTATCCCTGTAATTTCCTTCCTAGCAGGACTACTTTTTTCAACAGTCACCTCACTTACGGCAGGTTTAACTGACGTCGTTCCTGTTTCGTTATTAACAGTTTCATTTGGAGACTGCTCGGCTTATTTAGTTGGAAGAAAAGGAAAGACAAGACTTCCATATAATAAGAGTAAAACAGTTGAAGGAACAATAGCTGGAACGCTTTCATCCCTTGCAGCTGTAACAATATATTTCGCGCAAATAAACCCATTGTTATTGCTTTCTCCCTTCACAGGCATGGTTGCTGAAAGTATTGTTCCAACAAGGAGAGACGGGTGGAACAGAGAAATAAAACAAATAAAACAAGTAGAACAGGTAATTGTCAATGACAATTTCATAATCTTCCTAACGGTTTCTTTAACCTATTTACTTTCAAAATTCTTTATCTCACCATAACTTAAGGCGACTATTTTGAAGAACGTTATAGTGATAACAGGGACGCCTGGAACAGGAAAAACTACTTTGTCGAAATTACTCTCAAAAGAACTTAAGGCACACTACATAGACGTAGGGAAACTAGCTATCGAAAAAAAACTCTTGATAAGGGAAGACTTAAAGAGAAAAACAATGGTAATTGACCCAGAAAAAACTTCTTTAGTCCTTCAACACATAATTCAGACATCTAAGAACAAGACATTAATCCTTGACACACACATTCCAGAATCAGTTCCAAGTAAATTGGTAAGTGTAGTAATAGTACTTCGAACAGATCCCTATGTTCTCAAAAAAAGACTTATGGACAAAGGTTTTAATGAAAAAAAAATAAAAGAAAACGTTCAAGCAGAAATCCTTGGAAACTGCTTGTCAGAAGCAATAATACTTTTTGGGTTAGAAAGAATTTGGGAGATAAACACATCCTATTTAGAAGAGAAGGATGCTTTAAAGACGGCCTTAAAAATAATTTCAGAAAAACCTAGAGAAAAAAATAGGCCTGGAAAAATTGATTGGCTAGGTAAATTATATGATGAAAAAAGGCTGTCAGACTTCTTTGAATAAAAAACTTTTTGAATGAACAAGCCTAACTCTAAACTACAGAGGGCTTGGCGGTGTCAATTGAAAAGATAATTAAAGCCGGGGAAAGGGAAAACATAGAATTCAAGGAAAAATTGTCAGCAGATTACCACTTGTCTCGGGAGAAAATGCAGAAGTTAGCGGCTCAAATGAGGTACCGGTTAGAGGTCGGCAAAGGAAAAGCCATATATTTCGTGGGCGTCAAGGATGATGGAACCTATGTAGGCTTATCCAGGTACAGGTTTGAAGAAACCCTGTCAGTTCTGAAGGCTGTTTCAGCTGAGATAGGTGCAGAAATAATTTCAGTAAAGAGGTTTGAAGTAAACGGAGGATTAATAGGAAAAATAGAAATTGAAAAAACATCTTACAAAAAACAATCCATCGTGGTTTCAACGGCAGGACATGTAGACAGCGGCAAATCAACTCTCATAGGAACACTAATATCAGGTATACCTGACAATGGAGCCGGTAGGACTAGGCTTTTTCTAGATGTTTTACCACATGAAATTGAGAGGGGTTTGTCTGCAGAGCTATCATATGCTGTCTTAGGTTTTAAAAATGGAAAACCGTTGCTCATGAAGAACCCTTTGGACAAAAGAGAAAGATCTAGGGTTGTAGAGGAATCTGACAAAATCGTTTCGTTTGTAGACACTGTTGGACATGAACCCTGGCTTAGGACGACGATAAGAGGATTACTGGGGCAAAACATAGATTACGGAATCTTAACTGTTGCAGTTGACTCAGGCATAACCAGAATAACAAAGGAACACCTAGGTGTGATGTTAGCAGTGAACATTCCAGTAATAATCTGTATAACAAAAAAGGACTTAGTTGAGAAAGGCAGGCTTGAAGAAATAGTCATTGAACTTGAAAGGATGTTAAAATACGTTGGAAAAATCCCGTTAAGAATAAAAACCGAGAAGGACATCGCATTGATTCTTGACAAAATAGACAATGTCGTTCCAATAATAACAACCTCGTCCCTCTCCATGGAAGGACTGGAACTGTTAACAAGGCTACTCCAGTTGTTAGGGCCTAGGAAAAGAAAAATAAATAGCCCATTCCTGATGTACATCGACAAGGTATACAATATCTGGGGCGTTGGAACAGTGGTGTCAGGAACAATAAAGCAAGGTAAAATAAAAAGGGGAGAAGAACTGTTTATAGGTCCAGACAGGAAAGGAGAATTTAGAAAGGTAAAGGCAACTTCAATCGAATCACATTATTGCAGGTTTAACGAGGCCGAGGCAGGTTTCATGGTTGGCGTTGCCCTTAGAGGGATAAAACCGAAAGAAGTTGAGAGGGGCATGGTTCTCTTCGACAAAAAACTTAAGGATAAAATAAAACCTGTAAAGAGTTTTACTGCAGAAATACTGGTTCTAACCCATCCGACAAAGATTTCCTCAGGCTATGAACCAGTAATACATCTAAACACGTTCTCTCAAACCGCTAAAATTGAATGCATAGACAAGGAATACCTTAAAGCGGGAGATATAGGGAAGGTTAAAGTAACTTTTAAGTACAGGCCTTATATCGTCTTTCCCCACGAAAAATTTGTTTTCAGGGAAGGAAAAACAAAAGGGATAGGTACAGTGATTTCTCTTTGCAATTAGGTATTCAAAAGAAACAATGTCCCGGCGTTTAACGACAAATTATTCTTAAAAGAGTGAAAGAAACATTAATAAAATGCTTCCTAGCAAAGATGAACCAAACAAAATGTTGTAAGGTATGGCAAATGCAAAAAAAACTGTTTATCGGTTTTTTGTTCTTAATTTTGCTATCCACAGCTTATGTGGAAATACAGGCTAAACCCTTGGATTTAACTGAAAGATTTCAGATATTGAAGGAGAATCCTGTACTAATAGTTTTTGGTTTAAAGGCTTCAGAGTCAGACAAAAAAGTTTCAAATGAACTGCATAGGTTCCTCTTGGGAATAGGGATAAACAGTAGGGTTGTTAGTGATTCTCAAGCCTCCCACCTTAACTTAGAGGAATATAATGTAATACTGGTTGGAGGGCCTATTGCGAATAGGTTGACAAGGGAGTTTCAAACCTGTTTCTCAAGTTGGTTTGGCTACTATGATGGCGAGCTCGCCCTAATAACAAGGGGGAACGTTTATTACGGCGATGAGTTAGGGATCATTGATTTAACCTCTAACCCTCTCAGCAATGGAGAACTCATTATTGTCTTGTTGGCTGGGAAAACAAGGAACGGAACGGAGGCTGCTGTCAAAGCGTTCATGTATTCAAACTTAAACAAACAAGTGGCACTGGTTTCAATGGAAGATGAAGAAGGAAAAATTTACTGGTGCAGTAATTCTCTCTCTAAAGAAGTTAGAGAAAGAATTCAAAAAAAGACATGTCTTCCAGTTCAAAGCGACATAGTTATGGTTGTTGTCGGGAATATTGGCCAAGGAACGCCAATAGGATTAGATAAAAACTAAAACCCTTGTTTTGAAAGGGGTGAGTTAAATTGAGTAAATTCGCATTGAGACATATTAGGAACGCCATTCGCAGAGAAGTGCGAAGGCAAATTAGGAGGCCGTTGTTATTCCATGAACAAGAGGAACTAGACGAGTACTTACTGGAAATGCTTGATCAAGCATTTAACCTGGACGGGGAGACAAAAGGATACGATTCCTCCGAGTTTTGCAGGGACTTAGACGAAAAACTGATTGATTGCTTAGAAAGAGAAGACTGTAGGTCTCAATTGTTAACAGCCATTCAGGTATGGATAAGGGAATGGTCAAGAGAAAAGGAGAAAAGAAAACTTAAAGAAGAAACTTTGATCTATGTCTAACCTTTCTATGGAAGCAGCCTTTCAGGCGCCCTAGGGAAGAGAGCTGCTTCCCTAATGTTTTTAAGCTCCAACAACTGCATTATGAGCCTTTCAATGCCTAGGTTAAATCCTCCATGCGGTGGCACGCCGAACTCAAAGAATTTAGTGAACCAACTAACCGATTCAAAATTAATTCCCTTCTCTTTAATATTCTGTAACAGTTTACTGTATCTGTGTTCCCTTTGCCCTCCCGAGCTAACTTCAAGCCCCCTATATATTAAATCTATGCTTCTAGCCCATCTCTCGTCTCCGTCAACCCTCATAACATAGAAGGGCTTCGCTTTGAAAGGGAAACGATTAACAAAAAAGAAATCTGTGTTGTACTTTTCCTTAACGTAATCTGCAAGTAAGCCTTCAGACTCTCTGTCATATTCCTCTCCAAACTCTATCTCTTTACCCATTTTCTCCAATATATCATAAATTTCTGGAAAAACAAGTTCAGGGAAGGGTTTAGATGGAACGTTTATGTCCAAGTTCAATGTTTCAAGTTCCTTTTCGCACTCCTTCTTTACTTTTCTGATTCCCTCTATCACTAGGTCTTCTTGAAGCCTCATAAGATCTCTTTCATCTTTTATAAAAGCCACTTCAACGGCTATTCCTCTATGTTCACATAGGTGTTTCGTTGTATGGCTGGGTTCAGCCCTCCACGAGTCGCCAAGGTCGAATATTTTCTCAAATCCACCGGCAATAGTGAGCTGCCTATGCAACTGAGGATCCTGCCTTAAAAAAGCCTTTTTTTTGAAATAGTCTAGCTGAAAAACCTCTGCTCCTCCCTCGGAAGCAGCTCCAATTATACAGGGAGTAAAAACTTGTATGAACCCCTTTGACCACAAAAATTCAACCATCCCTTGAACAAGCTTACTTGTTATCCTGAAAACTGCATTGTTCTTTGGTTGTCTTAAATCCAGAGACCTCCAGTCAAGTCTGGTTTCCAGCGTCGTTTTTATTTCTCCTTCAAACTCCAGCGGGATAGGTTTAGCTTGACTGAGAATTTTTATTTCTTGAGGGATTATCTCCCTTCCGCCAGGGGCCTCAGGATGCTCCTGAAATTCCCCCTCCACTTCTATCACGGATTCCCTTGTTATTTTGGCCAATGCATTCAACACTTTTTCACTGGCTTTCTTTTTAACAACAGTAACCTGCCATCTATTGACACCGTTCCTTAAAACAATAAATTTTATGCCTCCAAGGTCTCTTGTTCTCTCAATCCAACCCCTGAAAATCAAAAGTTATCCTGCCTCCCCCTTTTTTCAAGAACAATCCTCCAGCAAAAAATAGTTTGCCCTTTTTACTTAAATCCCTTTCCCACCTAAGTTTATTTTTAATCATAAATGATTCATTTAGTGCAATTCAAGGTTTCCAGTATTGTCGGTGGTGTCTTCTATTGGATGAAAATATTAGGGAAAACATTGAAAAAGCCATAACAATCATACGTAATTTCCCTGAAATGGTCAATGAAAGCTTAACTAGAAAGACAGATGAAAAAGGGGAAACACTGTTCGAATTAATCTTTCAAGACAAGCTAAAAAAAAGAATAAAGGAGAAGAGAATAGGCAAAATAGTTTTTTTAGGAGTAGGGGGGTCATATGCGGCGGCTGATTTCGCTAAAAACTGTGTTGAAGGCTTCCTTACAATTGATTCAGCCGTTTCACCTTGTTGTTCCAGCGAATTACCTCTAAACAAAGAAACTTTGACCATTCCCGTAAGTTATTCAGGAAACACCTTTGAAACCCTGTACGGGTTAAAAGAAGCATATAAGGCAAATGCAGCAATAGCTGTAATTTCATCAGGTGGAAAAATACTCAGTATATGTAGAAAAAAAGAAATTCCCTTCGTAAAAGTTCCAAGCGGGTTACAGCCAAGGTTTGCCTTCCCCTACCTAGTGATGTCTTGCATTAACATTTTGAGATGGCTAAACTTAGCCAACGTCCCAAGGCAAACCTTGGCTGCATTACCCATAAAATTAAGAGAAAAAACGAGTTGGGTTAAGGATAGATCCAAGGAGATCTCAAAGGAAATTGGTTTGAACATACCCATCATTTATGTTTCTCATGCTCTCAGGTCTCTAGCCAATGTTTTTAAAATAACCATAAACGAAAACGCCAAGACACCTTGTTTAACAGGGTTAATACCTGAAATTTGCCATAACGACATTTTATGGTGGAGAAATTATCTAAGGAAAAAGGAAAAATTTACCGTGGTCCTGATTAAAGTGAATGGAAAGGAGCCTGAGGCGACGTTAGCTAACGTCACAGCTAACATGATGAGTAAATGGGGAATCCATTACGTCCAGATGGAAATAAGTGAAAAAAGAAAATTAGAAGAAATGTTTATCCATGCCTTCCTTGCGTTATACCTGAGCATTTTCATGGCGAAAAATAAAGGTGTTGACCCATTAGACATAGGAGAAATTAATGAGTTTAAGGCAAACCTGTTGCAAAGAAGGACGATAAAGCAATTCAAAATCAACTAAGGACTTCAACAATAGGAAAATGACTACACGAACAAACTAATTATTTTGGATTCATTCACGTCCACTAATCCCTTGTTTGTTAGCCTTAATTCAGGAATCACTGGAAGAGAAAGGAAACTCATTACTGTAAAGGGATTCTTCATTGTGCAGCCTGTGACTTTTACTTTATCAAGTAAAGCCGTCAATTTCCCATAAAGTTTTTCGTAGGGGTCTAGAGACATTAAACCTGCTAGTTTTAACTCAACCGATGCCGTTACTTTTCCTTCAACTGAAACAGCCATTCCACCATTCATTTCAATTATTTTGTTAGCGGCTGAAGCCATATCCATAAGATTTGTCCCGATCACTATAATGTTGTGTGAATCATGCGCTATAGATGTTGCTAAAGCCCCTTTATGTAGATTGAAACCCTTCACAAAGCCTTTACCCATGTCACCTGTTTTTCCATGTCTTTCAATTACTCCAGCATATGCTATATCTTCTTCAGGATTACCTAAAACAATTTTTTCGGATACTTCCAGTTTTTTGATTACTTTCTCGGTATATGCTTCTCCCTCACTAACCTTTATAACATGAACACCTACTTCCTCTTCATTAGAAGGACTGAGCACTTGGAAATCTTGAGGATAAAGTTTTTTCTTTACTTTTACGGTTTCTAAAGCCCATTTGGGGTATTTAGGCACTCTATAATTTAAAAGAAGTTTTCTCTTGAATACAACTAGTTCTCCGTTGGCGAGAACCGTTTCAACTTCAAAATCTTTCAAGTTCTTAAGGATAACTAGGTCGGCGTATCTGCCAGGGGAAATTGACCCAATCACGTGGTCTAACTTAAACCTTGCTGCTGGATGTATTGTAACCATCGAAATACTTTCTATGGGATCTAACCCAAGTTTGACCCCCCTACGTAACACATGGTCTAGGTAGCCGGATTCAAAGAGATCCTTGATATCCCTGTCGTCACATACAAACATGCATCTTTCAAGGGAAACTTTTTTCTCAAGGAGGAATTTAAGGATGTTTTCCATGTTTTTCATCACGGATCCCTCTCTCACTTCAACCCACATCCCCATCCTAAGCTTCAGGACCGCTTCTTCACCTGAAATGCTCTCGTGATCACTTTCAACACCAAGGAATACGTATTTTGACAGGTCCTTTCCTCTCAAACCTGGCGCATGTCCCTCCACAATCTTCCTTTCTTTTTTCGCTGCCAATATTTTTCCTAAGACTTCTTTTTCTTCATTTAAAACTCCTTGAACATCCATTACTTCGGCTAAACCTATGAATTCCTCCTTTTTCAATAGGTTTTTAACATCCTTAATTGTGATTTCAGCGCCAGAGGTTTCTAATTCTCTTGTTGAGGGGACACAAGAAGGAATTTCAAAGAAAACTTTCAAAGGCAGGTTCCTGCTTTCATTAACCATGAGCTTTACTCCTCTAACCCCCAAAACATTTCCGATTTCATGGGGATCTACAAAGACACTGGTTGTCCCATGCAAAACAGCTATTCTGGCGAACTCAGACAACGAAAGAAAAGAACTTTCAACGTGAATGTGGCCGTCGATAAAGCCTGGAACAACGTATTTATCACTTGCATCTATGACGCATGTTTTACCTCCCACATGCTCTTTACCTTCTTCTAAGAAACATATTTTGGTTCCAAGTATGCCTATTCCCCTGTTTTCAAGGACTTCACCTGTTAACACGTTAACGAGCCATCCATTCTCAACGAAGAAATCAAGTTTAACGTTTCGATCAAACATTTAGAGAGTCACCCGAACACCTAAAACTGTTTTTTACTTGAACTTGACTATTAAGACCTATATTTATTAAGAAAAAACTCATTTTACCTTTTTTAGAGGGATGTTTAAAGATGGTTGAGGAACCCCTGGAGAAACTGCTTAGGCACTGGATTACGCATCTAAAAGAACATTCAGAAAAAATTAAGTATTGGTCTAACAAAGCAAATGCTCCTTCAAATAAGGAGTTCAGAGAACTACTTGTTAAGGCATCGGAGGCAGCTGAGGAAGCCTCGAAATATCTTAAAAAAGCGCTTGAAAAGTTAAAATGAAAAAGGAAAGAAGTGGAGGAGATGTGTGAAACAACGATTTATTTAGAAAAAAACGGAGAGAAAATAGTGGTTATGTCTGACGTTGTGAGCTTAACTGTTAAAAACGACCACGTAGAAATAAGGGATTTATTTGGAGAAACAAAGAAGGTTAAAGGAAAAGTCAAAAATGCTGATTTCTTAAACCACTTTGTCGTTTTAACTGAAAAATAATTTCAATTGGTTAGTTCAATGAATAAGTTAGAAGACACATATTTAAAAATAGCGGCTGTAAACGTCCTAAGGGCGCTTAAAGAAAACTTAACATATAGGGAACTAACAAAAGAAACAGGTATACCTATTGTTTCCCTTAACAGATATATAAACGGTCTTTCGCTTCCAAGAAAAGAAGTTGCGAGGAAAATTGTTGAAAAATACCAGTCCAAGAAAATTGTTGAAATAGTAATGGAAAAGTCAAGGTGGATGAAGGAAGCTTTCTATTCAACTCATGAACTCATAACAAGCCCTAGCGTCCTCACGTTAATAGCTAGGGAAGTAAAAAAAATGTTTCCAATTAATAACGTAACTAAGATTTTAACAGCGGCTTCAGATGGAATTCCTCTAGCTTTAAAGATAGCTGAAGCATTCGGATGTAACTTTGCATTTGCAAAGAGGATGAAAGAAGTAGGTTTCAAAAGTTACTATGTTTCTGAAAGAGTGTCTGAAAGCATCCCTGTAATTTCGCCTCTCTACCTTCCTAAAAAATTGTTAGGAAGGAAAGACAGAGTGTTACTGGTTGACGATGTTATAAGGACGGGGACGACCCAAATAGCTTTAAAGAACATTGTTTTACAGGCCAGAGCCAGATTAATAGGTTGTTTCTCCATATTTGCGACGAAAAAAAGCATAGAGAGACTGTCCAATGAAAACATAAATGTCAGGGCGCTCATAATAGATTGATTAATGCGAAGCTAGTTGTAAAACCCCCTCTTTTTTCCTTCTTCTCCAGGCTCTTCAGAAATCAAATTTCTAAAAATTTCTAAAAAATAACATGGGCGCAAAAACCTTCATCTTACTTTT
>JAOZGF010000129.1 GCA_027491845.1 Thermoproteota archaeon
TGTTTTCCCAAGTTGTAGTTAATCATTATAGGACAGCTGATGTAGCTATTATTCACGGGATCTTAACGCTTCTCACGGGCTTGCTTCTCTTACTCGCTAGGAGGAAGAGAGTGTTGTCCGCTAAAACACCCTATATAAGGTTAATACATATTGTGTTGGGCTTGTTAACTTGCTTCTACGGCGCCTTAACTTACCTTATCACACCTTAAAAGGAAACTTAACCCCAACTTCCTTTGCTACAGCCTCCATCATTTCCATCGTTTTCCTGTAAACAGGTATTCCTTTCTTGATCCTTGTTTTCATAGTAAGCCAAGACTTTTCTCCATGTATCCAAATTTTCTTGAAGCTTGGGTGCAATTTACTGTTTTTAAGTTCAAACTTGAGTCTTTCCATTTTTTCTTTGAACTCTTCCAAGGAAATAAAAGCTTCGACATTGATTGCGGCGAAGAAATGCCCCACGTTGCTGGGCTCAGGTCCCTCAGTCGCACCCACGTAGGCGCCCCAGTTAGCCCCAGTCAATATTCCTGAAAAAACATCAACAACAACTGACAGGCCATAGCCCTTATGTCCCCCTAAAACTTCTCCCAGTCCACCCAATGGAACAAGTGCGCCTCCTTCAAAAATTTCCTCAGGATTAGTGGTTATCTCCCCATTTTTGTGTATTCCCCAGCCCCTTGTGAATTCTTCACCTTTCCTTCTATAGCTCTCTATCTTTCCAATGGGGACTATGGATGTAGCCATGTCAAGGACAAATGGAGGATCCCTTGCAGTGGGGACAGCGACAGCAATAGGGTTCGTACCGATCGTCCTTTTAAGGGCGCCTGTGTGGGCGACAAGAGGCCTCGAATTTGTTAAAGAAACGCCAATTAAGTCTTCCTTTAAAGCCATTAAAGCATAGTAACCGGCGATGCCGTAATGATTGCTTTTCCTGACTCCTACAACGCCGAAAAAGTTCTTTTTAGCCTTTTCAATCGCAAGCTTCATTGCTTTAAATCCAATCACCTGGCCTAGCCCTGAGTCACCGTCAATCAACGCATGAACTTTTCCCTCCCTTAAAACTTTGATGTGAGGCCTTGCCTTAACAACGCCCTTAACAAGTCCATCAACGTATCTCTTTAGTCTGGCAACACCGTGGGATTCAATACCCCTTAGATCCGCTGTAACAAGGTTGTCTGAAACTATCTCCGCATCTTTCTCAGGAACATTTAACGCCTCAAATACTTCGGCCACGAAATTTTTCAATTTCCAATGATTCACTCTTACGTACATGTTTGAGGGAACTGGAACGGTTTTCTCGTACTCCAATTTAAAAGGCAACCTCCCTTATGTTTCATAGAGTTCAAAAATCTCTTTCCTAAAAAACTTTTCCCTTAGGCAAAAGGAGCATTTTAACTTCTCCTAACTTTAATGCTGTCCTGGACAAGAAGTAGAGTCCTTTAAATCCTTGAGTAAGGCTTGAATGCATGACTAGTTGTTAATGCTGCGTTTTACATTGTCCTAACGTTTCACCACTTTTTTGAGTACCTCCAAGCCGTTTCAAACGTTTTAAGAAGACACTTAACGCATGCACTATATTCCACTGCAGATATACTTAATATCTCGTTTTCCGTCCAGATTATGTTGAAGTTCTTGGTCGGAAAACCCACTGATCCAGTGTTTGCCTCTCTCCCTTTGTATTCCACGTAAATCCTTGACTTCGCTGTCGCAATCCTCCCTAAACTCTTTAGTTCCTTTGTGGGTTTCACCCCCCTTGGAAGGATTATTTTGAGATCCTTATTCCTCAAAAGAGGCTTAAACCTGTTTAGCAAACTAATTGGAACGTTATTTATCCTTATTTTTCTTGATTTCCCAATCATTTTCTCTATTTCTTCTATTCCTTCCCTGATCTCTTTATAGAACGTAGATATCTTGGCTTCGTATACTCCATCTCTGACGGGCATTTTCTCACCTGTTCTTCATGTTTTTTCCTGCATCCAGCCTAAGCTGTGCCATTCAAGGAAGCATCTAATGCATTCGTCGTAGAGCATTTCATCCACGATGTAACGGTCTGTAAAGGGGTCTTTGAAAACAGTGAATATTCTTTCTTCATCAAGTATTATGGACGTGGAAGGTACTTCTTTGTTTTTAACCATGCAAACGATTTTAACCCCTGCCTCCCTGAATTCAATTCCTTCTTTTCCTGTTTTCCCTTCACCTGGGAAGAGGATTACCTTTACCTCTGCATCTTCCCTGAAGGAATCTTGGAGTTCGCTAATCAACTCCTTTGTTGCATTGTTTATCCACACTGTTTTAGCTTTTTTAATTTCTTCTTTAAGGGGTTTAAGCCCAACATTAAATTTTTTTATTAAGTATTTTTCCTCCATCTCAGATGCCTCCTTATCCAAAACTTTCACAATCTGTTTTAGGAATTCGTCGTAGTTTTTCCTTATTCTTTCAATTACTTCTCTTGGTTCAAGCGCTCTGAAGAGGAGAGGGATTCCCGAATAGATTTTCACCCATCCTTTCAAGCTTAAACTCCTTAAAACAGAATATATTTTTGTTCTGGGGACGCCTGCTTTTTCAGCTAAAACCGATGCACTGCTGACGTTGTTGGAAAGCAGGCTTAAATATACCTTCGCCTCATACTCTGTTAACCCGATTTTTTGCAGTACTTTGATCAGTTTTTTCATGTTTCCCAATTTAGAATGCTTCCTGATACATAAAAAGTTGCTGTAACCCTTTCAAGTTAAAGTGTCTTTGGTGTTCGGCAACTCTAAAGTGGAACACGTTGAATGATCCTGCGGATTTAAATTGTTCAGGAGGCTTAAAATCCCTTAACTTTTTTTAAAACTTGTTTTCAGGCTTTCTTAGCATGTTGTGTGAATTATCGCCGCCACTTTTTCTCCTTCCTTTTTAAGCGAGTTAAATTTTTCAATTGCCTTTGATGTCTCTAGAACAATTATTTTAGCTTCAAGCTCCCTTACTTTGGGGTCGACTGTAACCCTTTCTTCGTATCCTGTTCCTATAATAATTGCTTCAGGGTTTTCAGCCAGTAATTCTTTTACTTCGCTCACTGAAACATAATGTGTTTTCTCCCTTAAACCTGGCAAGCCATTTACATGTATTTTCATATCTAGGAAGGGTATAGGTATTCCGCTATATACGGTGAAACCGAAAAAGTGTAAACCGAATTTTCCAGGAGGATTAATGAAAATCCACATTGCCAAGCCCACTATAAACAGGGTTATCAGAGGTTTCCTCATCTTAACACCATCCAGTTCTGCTTTTTAACTTTCCTTTACCTTTCTTAACCATGTTTACTCCCACTCAATAGTTGCAGGCGGCTTATGGGTTACGTCATATACTACTCTCACGACTTCAGGTATTTCGTTTGTTATCCTTGTAGATATTCTTTCCAGTACCTCGTAAGGGATCTTAGAGAAGCTTGCAGTCATAGCTTCCTTACTTTCAACGGCCCTAACCGCGACAGTGTATCCATATGCCCTTGCATCTCCCTTCACACCTGTTGTTTTCGTGTCGGTTAGAACGGCGAAGTATTGCCACAGTTTTTCGTTTAACTTGTCTCTTTCTATTTCTTCACGTACTATGGCGTCAGCCTTCCTGATGATCTCTATTTTTTCCTTTGTAACTTCCCCTACAACCCTCACAGCT
>JAOZGF010000136.1 GCA_027491845.1 Thermoproteota archaeon
CATATAGCTGCCAGTAGAGCTCTTTCAATGCCGTCTCCAAGATCTTGGCACCTTACGTAGAAAGGTTTACCGTTTGGAGATTCCTTTCTTAAAACGAGTTCTCCGAAGCTAACTATCCCTTCAGTAAACCTGTCTCCAACGCATTTCGATATGATGCTTTTAACTATGCTTGTGTGAGCACCGCTTTTAACCACAATATTCCAATTCTCCCTTTTAACAATACCTCTAGATACTGTCTCAAGAAAATTTGTGTCAGAAGGTATGAAAAGCACTAAGCTCTTAATTTCAACTAGATTTCCCACTTTAGAGTAAGGGATACCCAGTACGTTGCTTAGTGATTTGATGTAGTTTGTTCCAAGATCAATAAATTCTTCACCATCTACATAGGCTTTAACATTGCCTTTATGATCTAAGACGAATTTAATAACTTTTCCTTTAACAGTATATTCTAGTGTTGCTTTACCAGTGTATTGATAGATGAGTGCTTGATGAGTGCTGCCGTGAAGATTTAAGATCAATTGTTTTCTATTTTGTTCCAACATTGGGTACAGTTCTTGAGGAATAGGGAATAGGGATAGAGATTCCAGGACAGCTGTTTTCCCCGAATTATTTCTACCTATGAGCACTGTAAACGTAGAGAAATCTAAGGGTTCTTTCAGAGATTTTAACCCTCTAAATCCATTCACGTTTAAGGACTCAATTAGTAACATCGTTTTAACACCATTCCTAACAATAATTGATCTGTTCAGTTTATTTAACTTACTATTACAAAGGTTGATGAAGAAGCCTTAAAGGGAGATAAAGGCTCTTCAATGCATTTAATGGGAGCAATGTTGTTAGGAGTTAAATTGACAGGCCTCTTACAGAGATTGGCCCCACTGCCTGCTTTAAAAGGCATTCCTCTCCCTTATCTTAATTGATCCTTTTAAGCCATTTTGCCTTATACTCCATGAATTAGCTTAGCCTAAACACGGAAGGCCGTTGCTGAGTTTCCATTCTTTCTTACATTCTTTCTCATATACCTCCAAGTTTCCTAAAAAACTGTCATTGAATTACTTTCAAAAAGCTTCATCGACTATTGCCCTGCTAATCTTATGGAATGTCGTTGACCCTCATCTTTCTTTCTTTAAGTTGAAATGTTCTTTTCCATAGAAACTCCAGCTTAGAATTAGTGGAGTTAACAGCTAAATTAATTATTTATTTTCCCAACCTCTTTCTCAAGTGTTGTATAGATAAATCACTGCTTTTCTATAACCATGTCGTCTGTTATTGGTTCATGAGCCTTCATCAGAACATTTATTCCTATTTGACTCCTAGAAGATAGGCGTTATAGGTATTTTTAAGCCAATATGGATGGCTTCGTGTTTGCCCTATCACATCCTCCCCTAGAATTAGTGGGTACTTCTTGTTTGGTTTTATCTTGCCTTTAAACCTTCCAAAAACCATTTGCTTGTCGCTCGGTTACGGTACAGCTTTTAATTTTATCCCTTTTCTTGATAACGTTGCTGGTTCCAGTATTCTTGTTTAAGAGTTCCTGTTTTCCTTTCGGAAGCCTAGAGCCCTACTTAAGTAGTTTTTTATTTAAATATTTTCATACTGTTTTCATACTAATTTGAAGTTCGGTCTTAGAGCCTCGAAATACTATTTCACGGTAATGCTCCATAAAGTATCCGAACGATGGAGAAATAAGTATTAGAAAACATTTGCCTAAATATTTAAGTAAAAGGAAACACATATATTAAGATAGTTGGGGAAAGCTTTTTAAGCGTCCAGCGGCTTAGACTAAGTGGGGAATGTTCTGGTTCCCTTACAACCTTTCCTTTCAGTCAGGCATTATTACCTTAAAACCTCTAAAGAGGTAGACTTCACCTGAAGGATGAAGTTGTAGAGTTTGAATTCAGGCCTGTAGGGGTTAGGCAGCTCCTGACACAGATGAAGAACATCTCTGAAACAATGGTTGACCTAGCATACTCAGCAATACTCTTCCATGACGAATCACTTGTCGAAGAAGTTTTTGATCTAGAAGAAAAAGTTGACGAATTAGAGCGGCAGCTTAACATGAACCTTTCGATAGCTGTGAGAGATGCTGAAGACGCTGAAAAAGCTGCAGTAACCTTTGAAGTTGCATCTGCAAACGACAAAATATCTGATGCCTCAGCTGACATAGCTTACCTGCTGGTTAAGAAGTTCATGTTGCACCCAGCCCTGATAGAGGCCTTGAAGAGGGCAAGCGAAGTCGTGGGTAAAACGAGGATAAGCGAGAACTCCGTGTTTCTCAATGAAACACTTGAAAAATTAAGCTTAGAATCAAAGATAGGTGTTGACGTAATCGCCATAAAAAGGGGGAGGCAATGGGTTATTGCTCCTTCGAAAAAAACAAGGATACAGGCAGGAGACATATTGATTGGAAGGGGAACATATGACAGCGTAAAGGTTTTCAGGGAGCTCGGGTCAGGGGAAAGAAAAAAAATTGAGCCAGGGGAGGAAGTCAAGTTTGAGGAAAGCCTTCCAGAAGAAATCAAGGAGATAGTTGACAAACTACTCCTCCTCAAGAACACTTCTGAATTAATGGTTGACCTGGCGTACTCAGCATTGCTTTTCAACAGTAAGGAAATAGCCTACGAAGTGGAGGAACTAGAAGAAATAGTTGACAAAACATATACGGACCTTGAATTACTCGTTTTCGAAAACAGGTTGAAAGAAGCCAAGCCAACCCAGCTACTATGCATAATCCACCTGGCAATGTTCACTGAGGCAATATCTGACGCTGCCTCCGAGATAGCAAGCATAGTTATAAAGGGAGGGGAAGCCCACCCCATACTTGAAAAGGTCATAGAGGAGTCAGAGGAAACAATAGTTAAAACGTTTGTCTCAGAAAACTCTCAACTAGCCTTTAAAAGCCTAAAGGAACTAAACCTTGAAGACAACATTGGGATGAGGGTAATAGCCATAAAACACGGGACAGACTGGATGTTCAACCCCAAGTCAAGCGCCGTCCTGAAGCCAAACGACATAATAATTGTAAGGGGTTACAGTGAAGGAAAGAAGGAGCTCCTTAAGTTGGCGGCGGAAAAACAAGCACAGAAACCATAAAAGAAAGGCCTAATGGACGAAAAAGCTGTGGAGAAAAAAATTGAAGGAAAAAGATGTTGAAGAATATCTAGTGGAGGAAGACATTGAACTCGACAAAAAATTAATCGTCCCAGACATATATTTGATGAAAGCACACACAATAATGCTCTGGAAAACAGGTTATCTGGAGAGAAAGAAGTTAGTGAGCATTTTAAGGGCGCTTTTCAAGTTACAGAGAGAAAATGAAAAAGGAACATTTAAGCTTAAAGGCAAATTTGAAGACGTCCACATGAACGTTGAGCAATACGTCATCAATGAATGCGGCTTAGAAACAGGCGGAATGATTCAGTTCGCCAGGTCGAGAAACGACCAAGTGATAGCTGACATAAGGATTTTCCTGAGAGAGAAACTGTTAAGCATCTCCCTAAAGCTAACTGAATTGCTTGATTCC
The DNA here is from genome assembly GCA_027491845.1 of Thermoproteota archaeon. Lineage (GTDB taxonomy): Archaea > Korarchaeota > JAOZGF01 > JAOZGF01 > JAOZGF01 > JAOZGF01. The sequence continues at coordinate 3,524 of JAOZGF010000136.1, forward strand.
CTTTTGAAGCTTGCAAAGGAAAACATTGAAACTGTTTACCCGCTTTACACGCACTTACAGCCTGCTCAGCCCTCAACAATTGCTCACTGGGCATTAAGCTATTTTGATTATTTCAAGAGAAACTTGGACAGGATCCTGGAAACATATAGAAGGGTTAATTTAAACCCCATGGGTTCAGCAGCTGGTTCAGGCGTAGAACTAAACATTGACAGAGAACTGACAATGAAGCTCCTTGGCTTCGAAGGAATCCAGGAAAACACGTTGGACGTGATAAGTTCAAGGGGGGAAAACGAGGCTGAAACACTTTTCACGCTGTCAATGCTGATGACAGGTTTAAGCAGGATTTCCATGGACCTCATCCTCTACTCCACTTCAGAGTTCCAATTTGTTAGGCTAGGCGAAAACTACGTGACTGGAAGCAGTTTAATGCCCCAGAAAAAAAACCCGGACACACTTGAAATAACCAGGGGTAAAACAGGCAGGATATACGGCTACCTAATGCACGTCCTGTCAACGTTGAAGGACCTGCCTTCAGGTTACTCTAGGGACATGCAAGAAACAAAGGCCTCATTATTCAAGGGAATAGAGGCCGTTGAAAAAGCACTAAAGGTTTTTCCTGGGCTCATAAAAACCATTCAAATAAACAGGGAAAGGATGGTTGAAGCATGCCTCAAAGGAAAAACATTCGCGGCCGACATAGCTAACACATTGGTTACAAAACACAGGTTATCGTTTAGAGAAGCGTACATGACAGTTAAAAATGCTTTAGAGGACGTTGAGGAAGATGCTGAAGAAATAACTGAAAAAATCAATGAGATAATGGAAAAAACAAAAAAGAAAACAAGGGTTAAAGTGGAAGAAATAAGGGAGGCCCTTGACATCGTTAAATCAATCAATAAAAGGAATGTCTTAGGTGGGCCAAGCCCAGAATCCGTTAGAAGAATGCTTGTCAAGAGAGAAAAAGAACTGAACAAGATAAAAAAGGGGATAACTTTAAAGATAGAGGAAATCCGTGGAAAAATGGGTTACCTAGATGAAATAGCGAGGGAAATTATTGAAGGAAAAATCAAGGAGCCAACCCAACTAATCAGAAAGCTTAGAAGCCATAAAAAATAAAGGGGAAATTATTCTGCTAGCTTGTTGTTACGGAATAAAGATAATTGCTAGACTTGACAGACAAGTGTTTCTGAAAGCTCTATCCCTTCAATTCTCCTGATGTCAGTCACAACCTTGGAAAGATCCTTCATTTGATCGACTTCAATTTTAACCAGGATGTCCCAGCTGCCGTAGACAATGTAGGCTTCCTCAACACCTTTTATCCTTTTAATTTTCTCCAAGACATCATACTCCGTGCTTATTGAGACGGATATCAACATGTACGCGGTAACTGAAGCCACTTGAAACACCATTTCCACAACGTAGTTTTACAAGAATCTTGGTATAGAGCCAACCATTTTCCTTAAAAATCCAACTGAAAAATAGACAGGAGACGGATAACCCATGAACAATGAACAAAAAAAGGGTTTAGTAAGGATAAACGTGGAAAACAATGAAATTTATCCCTGCTATTTCCTGCTTATTTAACTCTGACTAGGATTCGTGGGATTAACTTCTTCAGTTCAGGGAGGAAAAATTTATTGCTTTAAGAAAATGCATTAACTGAAACAGGCCCTTTACTCATCACTTTTTAACCGCGAAAATTAAGGAAACCTTAAAGAATTACAAGGCTAAATAAACTTTTTCAGGTGAAACTAAAAAGTAGCGGGGTTGTTTATTGCCGAAGAAAACAATTCTCGTTTTACTGTTGGCCTTACTCGTCCATGTACAGTTTCTCTCTCAAACCCAAGCTAGGACGCTTGAGAGATTCACTGTTAGGGTTCACGTCCCATCAATTGAATTCCCCGAGAAAGAAAACATGTTTTCAAGGGGGAACGTTAAGGGTAGGCTTTCAACATTCGTCATAACGTTAACTCATCCAGGAAACGGGGACATACGTATCCAAACCAAGGCAAAAACATTGTTAGACTTGAATGCAAGTGCGAGAATAGCTTTCGAGGTCGCAGGCTACGTTACGTTCAAGGACATGAGTAAGTATGACGTGAAAGTCGAGCTTGAAACAAGGGCTAAGGCTGTCGGTGGACCAAGCGGGAGCGCGGGCATAACCATCGGGATAATCGCGGCCCTATTAGGCGTCCAAGTCAAACAAGACGCAGCCATCACAGGGACAATACTTCCAGACGGAACCATTGGGCCTGTTGGATACGTTGTGGAGAAAGCTTCAGGGGTTAGTGAGGCAGGCCTAGCTTCATTCGTTATCCCGTCAATTGAGGCTGGGGCTTACATGGATGGTTTGTCTAAGCATAGCTTATCTGAAGAAATAAGGGAGAAATACGGGTTAAAGGTTTATGAGGCATCAAATGTTTGGGAGGCCTTTGAATACATGACAGGCTATGTCCTAATGAAGCCTAAACCTGAAACAATGGAGCTAAACACTTTAACTTACAGGGAGATTCTTGAACCTGAAGCACGGGAAATGCTTCATAAAGCCGAAGAAAGCTTAGAAGCCCTTAAACACAAGTATCACTTCATCGGCAGGAGGGTGAAGGGGATAAGTGGAGAACAACTTGAAGAAAGAATTTCAAGCCTGGAAAGAAAGATAGAGAAAACAAATCAATTGATAACTGACGGTAAACTTTACTCAGCCCTAAGCTATGGATTCCAGGTTCTACTGGAATCCAAACAGTTACTGGAAAAAATAAACTATTACTCAACAGGGGACAGTGAAAGGGGGAAGTACTTAGGTGAACTGCTAAGGAAGGTTGAATCTAAAATTGAAAAGGATTACAAGCTAGTTACCACGGAAAGCAAACTGGAAAGCCTCGTGCAGTTGCAGTGTCAGGCTGCCGCGGAGGAAAGAATAATTAACGCAATGGTTTTATTAAGGGAGGCCAAGGAAAAAATTGAAAACGGAGAAACAGAGGAAGGATTAAACCTGCTGGTTTACGCGAGGGAAAGGTCGAACACAGCTGTTTGGTGGAAGAACTTTAAGGAAAAGTTCGAAGTGGAAAGGGGAAGGAAAATAAATGCTAAACTCATCAAGTCCCTAACCGACGGCAAAAAGGATTACGCAAACCTCCTGGCCCAATACCTCCGCTACCTCGCAAACGAGACTGAAGCCCCTGAAATAAAGGAGGCAATATACAGGGAGACTGAAGAAAACATGGAGAAAATAAACGAAGCATATGAGAGAGGCCTATATGTTTCAGCGTTGTTTGAAGCCCTGGACGCAATAAGCAACCAAAACATGTTAATGGGCGTACTCATACCTGTCTTTTCACGAAAGGATTTCGCTGAAAAAATAGCGCTTAAATCAATGGAGGAAGCCGCTGCCTCAGCTGAACTAGTTAAGGAAAACGAGGTCGAACCCCTGCTGCCCATCTTCCATTACGAGTTTGGATCCACTTACCTAAACACAAGCCCACACATAGCCTTTGAACAATTCACTCTATCAATCCTCATCAGCCAAGAACTCCTGAAAATAAAGATGTTAAGCGGCGGGCAAACAAGTTTTCCAGAAGTTAAACCTATTCCCTTAAAGAAAGAAGAAGTAGAGGTAGGGATTGAAAGGAAAAGGGAGAACTTGTTCTTCGTGGAAAAGAAAGTGTTAAGGGACATAGTGATACCCTTAATCTGTCTTCTCATCGTGGCAGTCATCATAAAGATGATTAAAGACGAGTTGAGAAAACCTAAACTCACGTTTAGGCCTGATTATTATTCAGGGTAGAAAAAAGTCCTAGATGAAGAACGTGGAGGACATGGAGAAAACAGGCAAAATCCATTATACTGACGTTGACACACCCATTGGAAAAATGTTTTTAGGCAGTTTAAACAACAATATCTGCTGTGTAACCCTTAAAAAAGAAAGGATAAGTTTTCTGTGTGAAAAGACAGGGTTAACAGCGGAAGAAAAAAGGACAAAACCGCTGAAAAAATTAACGGATGACTTGGAAAGGTATTTCAGCGGAGAAAAGATCGCGTTTAAGGAGGCCGTGGTTTTCCTTTACGGTACAAGCCTTGAAAGGAGGGTTTGGAGGGCGACAATGCAGATTCCCTGGGGTGAAACAAGGAGCTACAAGTGGGTTTCAATGAAGGCGGGACTTAAAAATGGCTGGAGGATTGTGGGAAGAGCCCTCTCAAAGAACCCTCTATTAATAATAGTTCCCTGCCATAGGGTGATTAAAAGCAACGGCTCCCTCGGCGGCTTCACCCCGGGATTAAACGTTAAAAGGAAGCTGTTGAACATAGAAAAATCAATTAGAGGGAAACATGGGGAAACATGAGGGAAAGGTTAAGGGAAGGCCTTGAACTAAAAGAAAAAATAAGAAGAATCCTTAAGGAAAAGGTAAGAGACTTTGGAATAAAAAGAAAAATAGCGTACAGGGACCCGCAACTAGGTTTTTCATCTGTTCAAAATGAATTATATAAGCACGTGAAGGACTACGTCCACGAAAACCATTTGCATCCTTCAGAGATCCTTGACAGGGCGGAGACAGCGGTAAGCTTCGCCGTACCACTTTCAGAGAGGGCTGTGGAGGAAAACAAGTACGGCGGAACAGGTTCATTCAGGTGGGCTTACGAATACGTTGAAACAAACAGGTTACTTGAAACAATAGGGAGAGAAATAACTAAATACCTTGACAGGAAAGGGTTTAAATGCGTCCAAATCAAGCCAACTGGGCAATGGAACAAAAACCTCCTCTCAACGTGGTCACATAAGTATGCGGCATACGTTTCAGGGCTTGGAAAATTCGGAATACACAGGCTACTCATAACAAGGAAGGGAACTGCTGTAAGGATGGGGACTGTCCTGACGGAGGCATGGATTCCCCAGACAGAGGCCCCACAGGAAGAATACTGCCTAGAGAAAAAAGGGGTTAGCTGCAGGATTTGCATTGAAAGATGCCCTGTCAACGCCTTTGAAAACTGGGACCTAAAGGGAAAGTTTAAATGCTACGAAAACTGCCTGAGGACACATGAAAGATACGGTGAAAAACTAAAGGGCAAAGCTGACTGCTGCGGGAAATGCATATCAGGAACCCCCTGCGCCTTAGGCATACCAAAATAAGTGGTGTTCAAGCATGCCCTGACAATGCATAGGGATGATGCGGACGGGTAAGTGGTGTGTAGCCCCCATTAACTTCTCCCCCCGTAGGATTTCCGCCTGTCTCTAAATACGCGTTTCGCCCTTCCAATTCCTTGCACACTTACCTTTC
>JAOZGF010000152.1 GCA_027491845.1 Thermoproteota archaeon
GACCCTGACACGGGTCAGGGGGAACCAACAATTTTCTACACCTACGGGGCGACAGGATGCATAGTTGAAATAGATGTCTTAACAGGGAGGATTGAGGTCATTAAGGCGGTTCAAGCCTTCGACCTTGGTAAGGCGATAAACCCACTGCTCATCGAATGCCAGATAGATGGAGGATTCCTCATGGGGATGAGCATGGCCGTATATGAAGAAATGATGATAGATGAAAGCGGCTGGGTTCTAAACCCGAACCTCTCTTCTTACTACGTTGTGAGGACCAAAGACGTGCCAAGGGAAAGGAAGGGAATACTCATTGAAAACCCTCAGGAGGACGGGCCATACGGCGCAAGGGGGATAGGTGAACTCGTCATGATAGGCGTTGCACCAGCTATAGCTAACGCCGTAAAAGATGCTTTAGGCATAGAAATAAGGGATCTGCCCATGTGCCCTGAAAACATTTGGAAGACTATTAGAGAACAGAGGCCTGAGCTAATCGATCACGTTAAGAAGGAGTTGTTGGAGGCTGAATAAATGTCCTTCGGGTCACCCTACATAACGCTTCCCAGGTTCCAGTACCTGAAGCCTAAAACCGTTGATGAAGCCCTTAACCTGCTTAACAAACATGGTGAAAAAGCAAAAATACTCGCTGGCGGGATAGCTGTCATAGATTTCATGAAGGAAAGACTATTGTCGCCGGAATACTTGATAGACATTAAAGGCATAGATGAATTAAAAAGGGTTGAGTTCAACGGAGAAAAACTAAGGATAGGTGCAGCCGTAACAACAAGCCAGTTAGTTGAAATGAGTGAAGTTAAAGAGAAATACAACTTGCTTTACCAAGCCCTGAAAACCCTTGACCCAATACTCAGGAACCGTTCAACCCTTGTCGGGAACATTTGCGAGGCATTTCCCTGGATGGACGGCATACCTCCATGCCTCGTATATGATGCAGAGTTAAGGGTGAAGAGCGTTGAAAAAGAAAGAAAGATCCCCATCAATAAATTCATTACAGGAGTAGCTGAAGTAGACCTGGAGCCCAACGAACTCGTCACAGAAATAATTATCCCTAAGCCGCCTGAAAATCACAGGTGCAAATATGTCAAGGTGCTTTCAAAAAGCGAGTTCAGCGTGTTAACAATAGCTGCCTCGGCTGCAAACATTGAAAGGCCTGCTGAGAGAATTGTTAGGTTGGCTTATGGTGCAGCGTTCCCCACGCCTTTCCTTGCAGGCGGGCTGGATGAAATATTCAGGAAAAAAGAGCCGATAAAGGAACTGATAAGGGAGGCAACGGAAAAGATATGCAGGGAAAACGAGCCCATGGAGGACGTACTGGCAACAAAGGAGTACAGGAAACACCTGCTTGAAACACTAACAATGAAAACCCTTAAAGAAATATTAGAAAGGTGAATGAAAAAATGAGCTACAAGATAAACTTGAAGGTAAACGGACAGCTTAAAACTCTTGAGGTTGAAGACAACGAATTACTGCTGGACGTGTTAAGGGAAAAGTTAAAGATAAAAAGCGTGAAGGCAGGGTGCTGGAGGGGGGAATGCGGAATATGCACGGTACTTCTAAACGGCTTACCTGTCAAGTCATGCATAGTCCTAGCTGTAGAGGCAGACGGGGCTGAAATAACAACTGTTGAAGGCCTAATAAAGAACGGGGAGCTCTCCCCACTCCAAAAATCATTTGTAGAGCACGGGGCAATGCAATGCGGCTTCTGCACGCCGGCGTTCACGCTGGTGGCCCACTACCTCCTAACAAAAAACCCTGACATAACAGAGGAAGAATTGAAACAGGAGTTAAGCGGATTAACTTGCAGATGCGGGACATACCACCAAATAATAGAGGCAATACTCGACGCAGCGAAATACTACAAATAAAAATAGTAAACAAACTATCTCCCCACAAAGCCCAACCCTTTTTATTTAACAGGAACCAGCTAATAATTACAAACATGTTTCCTCCAATTTAAAATGTCAAAACAAGTAGTTCAAGATTAAATCGCTAAAGAGATTGATTTAAATGGTTAAAATAACTGTTTATGACCTGGAAAAACAATTAATAGAAGGGAAAATCACAGAGGAAGAATATAAAAGAAAGAAACAGTTACTTGAGAAACTAGACCAGCTTGAAAGAGATTTAATAGACAGGAGAATAACTGAACAACAATACATGAAAGAAAAAGAGGCTCTTGAGGCACAGTTACTTGAAAAACCCCAGATAATTTCACAGTACGCAAACCTAATGAAGCAAAGAAAAGAACTCCTCAACAAAAAAGAGAAGCTAAGAGAACTACTGTTAAACAAAGAAATAAGGGAAGAAACA
>JAOZGF010000161.1 GCA_027491845.1 Thermoproteota archaeon
GAAAAAGTTTCTTCAAAAAACGATTCACACCTGACAAGGAGGGTGTTGGAGGCCTACAACTCAGGAAACTACAGCGGGGTGAGGGAGATATACTACTTATCCTTGTCCAGGGAAGAAGCTAGTGGTGAAGTTGAACGTGAAGCCGAGAACAAGGCAACGGCTTCAAGGGTTTCTAGAAGAGTTTCACTTCCTTCATGGGTGATATTGCTTGCCATTGCCCCAATAGCTGTGGCCGTTGCCTACCGAGTTAACAGGAGGAGGGGCAGGAGGAGGCCTAGAGGTGATTCAGGGTTTTACAGGGCATTCGGTTAATGGGGAGGGAGAGTTAAGTGAAAGCTTAACTCTTCTCCAATTTTTTAATTCATCTTACTCCTCCTTTCATTTTGACGGTGAAGCCATGTGACGGAGAAAATTGAAAGGAGAAAGGCAAAGTTCCTGCAAGTTATAGGGGCGCATGCAAGCCCTCAGCAAAGAAAGACAGGTCAGGCGTTGGCTTCCAGAAACAAGGATTCCGGAGGCTGTGATTACGGCTGTGTGATGGAGAGATGAGGTGCATTGCCTTCGCAAACCTGAAGGGAGGATGCGGTAAGACAACGGTATGTTTCAACTTGGTGTTGGGTGTACTGGAGAGAAGGAAGCCCCAAAATGGGAAGAAATACGTGTACATAGAGTTTGACATGGGTGCAGGCGGCGGAACCGTCCTATGGAACCCCTTTTTCCCTTTAAACTCAGCGCCTACCCTAAAGGATTACTTAGCAGGAAAAGCAGGGTTGGAGGACGTTATATTCCTATGTGACAGGTATGATGAATACGGGTATTTTGCCTTTATTCCAGGGGGGAAAATAGGGCCTGAAGACTTCGGGGTTCTAAATAGTTCGCATGAGGCAATTGACAAACTTGATGCACTTATTTCTTTCCTGGAAAAAAAGTGTGAGTTGGCGTTTGTGGATTGTCCAGGCGAGGCCGGGTTCAGCGGGCTCAAGGACTACTATTTCTTCCTGCTCATAGCTGATGAAGTTATCTTGGTGGCTGACCCAAGAATAGACTCTGTTAAGGCTTTAGATAATTTGATTGACATAGCGTTGCTTTACGAAATAAGGGTGCCATTCCTTGTTCTAAACAAGTTTAACGTGAGGTCTAGGAGACATAGGGAGATCATGGATTATGCGGTGAAGAAACTGGGGTTAAGGGAGCTAGGGGCTAAAATAGTCACCATCCACGCCGACAAGAAGGTTGAGGAGTCATGGTCCCTGATGCCTCCTGAACCTACTTTCTATTTTGACAGAAAAACAAGTTTTTCAAGGGACATATTGCGGCTAGCTGACCTTGTCCTGGGGAAGCCTGTAAAGGGGAGGTTGAAGCCCAGTCAGAAGATAGGTTTACTTTGGAAAGAAGTTAGAAAGAAGCTTAGGGTGAAGTGGAGAAAAAACAGGACCCGTGAAAAATATTTTGACTTGGATCTTGACTTTGGGGAAATTGAAGGGAAATATGAGGTTCAATGAAGTAAAGGTGAGAGGGGGAAAAGCTAGAGGCAAATGAATACGGTGAAAACCCTTGTTTATTCCTTTATAGGTTGCCTCATTGGTTTTTTCCTGGGTAAACTGGGTTTAGCCCTGTGGCCGTACCCTGTCCTTCTTCTCAATACTCCTCTTAACACTCTATCCCTAACGGTTTTGTATTGTTTAACCTCCATCACGTTGGGTTTCCTTTTAGGCTGGAAGGAAACCTTGGTTGACAGGGCTGTGTTTCTGTTCCTAACACTATTTTTCAGCATGGCGGTGGGCTCAATGCTTTCCAGGCTGGATTCGTTCTTGGACGTTTTCATGTCCACAGGTGACGGGGCGATGCGTGTAACGTTGTTATGGGCCAACGTTTACCTCTACGCAATGATTTATTTCTCAAGGGAGGCTGCTGTTAAAGGGGAAGGGAGTTGGGTTAACGTGTTAAAAGTCCTGTTGACGTCCTTGCCCTTAATATTCCTCCCCTATTTGGCCCGGTTAAAAGGAGGCTTGCTTGATCCAGGCGTCCTCACAGGTGAACTTAAATTGATTGGGCTTCCGGGGGAAATACGGCTTCAAGGCTCTTTAGGTTCTCTTTTCTACCTTGTTCTTTTCACCTTGCTTCTGCTGAACAAGTTACGTATAAACTTTACGGTAAAAAGAAGTGGGGAGACATTCGTTTCCAGGCCGCCTGCCTCGAGGAAAGAAGCTGCAGCAGAAAACTTCTTGAAACTATTCTTAAACGAAAAACGCGGAGGCTTTGTGAAGGAAAGAGAAAAGCTCGTGGATTAAGCCTGACTTAGGATTGACTAAGAAAGATTGACTAAAAAAAATTGTTTTAGGCAAGCGTTAAAGGGAAACCTTGTAAAAATAATTTCTGGCCAGTTATTCTTAGTTTAAGGTTAAGGGTGGAGATGACTGTAAATAAAGTGGTTGAAACT
>JAOZGF010000162.1 GCA_027491845.1 Thermoproteota archaeon
GGTTCAAATGCAGAGAAAATGGTTGTCACTTGTTCAGGGTGCTATGAAACCTTTAAAGTACTTTATCCAGAAGTCCTCGACATATCGCCACCTAACATAGAAATACTTCATGTTTCCACGTTGTTAAAAGACTCTGGAAACGGTTTCAAGCTTGACAAGCCTATGAGGGCTGTGTACCACGACCCATGCTCGCTGGGAAGGAGGTCAGGTATTTTCGACGAACCAAGGAGGGCCCTTGAACTGATAGAGGGACTGGAATTAGTTGAAGCAAATCCTGCAAGGGAAACGTCAAAGTGCTGCGGTGCAGGAGGAGGAATGTGGACGCTGAATTACAAGGTTTCAACTGATATAGCCTACAAAAAACTTAAGGAAGACGTGATCCCGTTAAATGTAGAGGCACTAGTAACATGCTGTCCTCTCTGCCATATAAACTTTAAAACGGTGAGCGCGAGAAGGAAACTTAAGGTTAAGGTTTTTGATCTAACTGAAATCATGGCGAAAGCCTTGCCTTCAAAGTAAATTTTTAGTTCAAACTTAAAAAAAAGGAAAATTTACTAAAACAGAAAATTAGAAAGTTAACTCCTTTATTTTGATGGCTTTGTCAGGGCATCTGAAGCCGCATTCATTGCAGTCTTCGCATAAGAACTCTGTGACAACGATTTCTTTGTCTCTCTGGGAAATGGCTGTTGTAGGGCAATAGCTAATGCATACTGGCTTATCATAGGCACCGCATAGCGTGCATTTATTCATGTCAACTTCTACAACCATTTCCATTTACCCCTTCGCTATTTTTCCATCCATATCCTCCTTAGACACATTCCTTCCCCTCGTGGAATGGCTTTAAGCGTCTCCCATTTCACGTTTACTCCAAACAAGTCGTTAATGTCTTTTATAATTGTTTCAAACCACTTGTCGCATCCTTTCACGTCTTCTTCCATCGGGACCCCGTAACGTCTTGCAAACTCTGACCAGGGACATTTATCCCATTGGACATATATTTCGTTGGGGTTTTCTCCCTTCACTATCTTTGCGTCTTCACCCATTGCCTGTGAACTGAAGACAATGCATTTCCCTATGTCTTCAATAAAGGTTGGTTTTGTTTTGTCGAGCATGTTATAGTAGACTTTAGCCGTGTCATGTCCCACGATCTCCCATGCCCTAAGGACGATGTCAATGGGTTTCACTCCCGGCCTAGCGAATTCAATTGCAGCTTGCCTCCATTCATACCAGGTTGCCCTAACGATACCGCATAGCGTGTCGAAACGGGATAGAAGTTTCCTTAACTCGCTTTCACAGTCAACCATGTTTTTCACCATTCACAGCCTTATACCAATCCTATACCCGTCATGTATCGCGTTTTTCATCCTCCTAGGAACTAATGCGTCGCCGATAACATATACTTCCGGGCAAAGGTCCTTTGCTGCTTCTTCAAGGGACCTATCCGCCTCTCTTTCAGCGAAGACAATAGTATCAGCTGCAACAGGTATCCTGACACCGTATGCAGCCCTAATTACAACTTCTCCATCCCTAACTTCCTCTATTGAACTTTCCCTGTACGTTTTAACTCCTTTCTGGTTCAGTTTCAAAATGTATCTCCAGACATAGGATGGGTTAACGTCCTTTCCCACCTTCCTGTCTTTAGTGACCAGAGTAACCTTCTTCCCTTTGTTGACAAGGTAGAGTGAACCAATGATTCCTGGCCCTCTTCCTCCAATTACTATTACGTTTTCACCTGTTTCAGTTTTCCCGTCTAGGACGTCTGTTACGGAGACTGTCTTGATTTTCTCTATTCCAGGGATCTTTTCCTCCAGGAACCTTGACCCAGTGGCTATCACTACAGTGTCTGGCGCCTCTTCCTCTATTGTTTCAGGAGTAACCGTCGTGTTCATGTGGAACTGTACCCCTGCCTTTTTACACTGTGTTTCAAGCCAAGTAATGACCCCGTAAAGTTCCTCCTCGCCATATGGGCCCCTTGAGGAGTACTTCACCTGTCCACCTAGTTTTCCGTTTTTCTCGTACAAATGGGTTTCAAACCCTCTTAAGGCTGAAACCCTTGCACATTCGAGACCTGCTGGCCCTCCTCCAATGATCATCACTTTCTTCTTTGTTTCTGCAGGTTTTATCTGCCAGTTTGGATCCCACTCATGTCCAACCAATGGATTGACCGCGCATGTCATGGGTGCGTCTCTAAACAACCTGGCAAGACACAGGTTACATGCTATGCATGGCAGTATGTCGTCGAGCCTGCCCTCCAACGTTTTCTTAGGCAACAACGGGTCGGCTATCATGGGCCTACACATTTCCCAGATATCTATTATTCCATCTGCAATTGCCTTGTTAGCCATTTCAGGCCTAAAGAGCCTGTAAGCCATGGAAAGCGGGACTTTTATTCCTGCCTCCTTAGCCCTCTTGGCATTGTAAAGCCAGCTTCCCTGTGGAACGTCCCTTGTTATAACTGGAACAATGGATTCCTGCCATCCCTGTGTTACGCTGATGCAGTCGACACCTGCCTTCTCAGCCATTTTGTACGTAACCATGCATTCCTCAGGGGTGTTTCCTCCAACATCGTCAAGCAGTTCCTCTGCACACAACCTTATGATCAACGGAACATCTTTACCTACTGCGTCCCTCACTGCCTCAATTACTTCAACCATGAACCTACATCTTCCCTCTATATCCCCACCGTACTCATCTGTTCTCCTGTTCGTGTATTTTGAGAGGAAATTTGAAATTAGGTAACCAACAATCCCTGAAATCTCAACTATGTCAAAACCTGCCTCAACACCCCTAACAGCCGCGTCAGCATGCTCCTTTATACATCTCTTAATGTCTTCCTTTGACATCTCCTTTACTGGCCTGAATATCCTAAGTCTTTGGGGGATTGCTGAGGGCCCAACGCAGTAGGGTAACTCTATTCCCCCAACTCTCCCGCAATGCATTAACTGTATGTTAGCTATTGCTCCCTCTTCATGGATCGCGTCAGCCAGCTTCTTTAGCCCAGGTATGA
>JAOZGF010000167.1 GCA_027491845.1 Thermoproteota archaeon
TGAAGAACCTGTTAAAATTTCCAAAGGAATAATTTCAACCGGTTACTTGGGAAAGGGAATAACAGAGCAAAGCCTCCTCTTAAAAACTTTAAAGGGAGGTGTTGTCGTAACAGGTTGCGCCCACCCAGGTATAGTGAATATCATTAAGAAAGCTAAGGAAATCTTGCACGAAAGAATTCTCCTTGCAATAGGAGGATATCACCTATTCGGCTGCACAAAGGAGGAAGTTGGAGGCCTAGTTCAGAGGTTTAAGGAGTTAGGTGTAACTTATGTTGCGCCATGCCACTGCACAGGGAAACTTGCCAAGAAAGTTTTCAAGGAGAAATACAAGGAAAACTACATAGGAACAGGTGCAGGGAAGGTTATTTGGATTAAAGGGAGTAAACTGGTTGGGTAGCGTGTTAGTAGCGTACGTAAACGTTGACAAATGCATTGGCTGTGGAAAGTGCACTGGAAGCTGCGTGAACAACGCCATACAGGTTTTTCAGGGTAAGGCGGTGGTAATAGATTTCAATTGTTTAGGCTGCTTTTACTGTGTAGCTGCAGCTGCCTGCCCTAAACAAGCCATTGAGACGAAGCCTAGATTTTCCTACTTCTCTGAGGAAGAGAAGCTGAGGGTTCAGGCATCCTTTCTAATTAAACAGATAAATATCATAAAAGGAAAACTTAAGAAAATTTAATAAAAGCTTAGGTTTCTCAGCGCTCTCTAAACATCTAGCTATCTTAATTACATTGGTTAAGGGACTAACGACCTTTATATCTAGATTCTTCCCAGAATACTGAGAGTTAAGAAAGCTGCAGCTGAAGTTAGAGCCGCAGCAACGTAATAGCCTGCGCCCACAGCCATTCCAATTGCAGCGGTAACCCACAATGTGGATGCTGTTGTTATGCCAAGCACCCTGTCCCTTTCCTGAATAATTGTTCCAGCACCTATGAAGCCTATTCCAACAACTATATAGGAAGCAACCCTGGCTGGATCTGATCCTGGAAAGGCATTTAGTGAGAGAACTGTGAAAAGACAGGATCCAAGGCAAACCATTATATGTGTCCTTAAGCCTGCTGGCTTTCTTGCCTGCTCCCTCTCATAGCCTATTATGCTTCCTAAGGTCAAGGCGAAGAGAAGCCTGATGGCGAGGTCGAATTCCGAAATCATATGGCATCAAGTCTTTTTACGATTATTTAAAAAACTTAAACTTATGTTAGTTACTTAAATCTACCATCAATTTTTCTTCATCTTGCTTTTAATGGGGAAAAAGGAATCTTTTAAATACTTTGGGTAATCGTTGATGTGAATGAGTGGGAACGTAAAGAAGAAATTAAGCTTCTTCGATATAGTTTCCCTTTCACTGATAGTTATTCACCTAGTTCTTCTCCTCCTTAACTGGAACAACTTTCCACTAGGGATAGACACGCCCTATCACTTGTTAATAGGTAAAATGTTTTCTGACTATGGCGCCGTAACCTTGTGGGATTATTATGAATATGCACCTGTCGGCAGACCCCACCTCTACCCTCCATTGCAACACATCTTAATATGGTTCATCCATGATTACTTCAACCTAGACTATGTTGACGTTGGGAGGATTATTGGAATACTCCAGTATCCGTTCACGCTTTTCTCTGTCTGGATCGTGACAAGGATAATCTTTGGAGAGATCGCTGCCCTACTTACACTGGGTTTCCTTAGTTCCAACAGAGGATTTTGGATGTGGCAGTGCTCCGTCGCACCAACCGCATTAATACTTGCTTTCCTTTTCCCTGTCATGTTTTTTTACCTGAAAAGGAATAAGTTGTACACGGTCGCTGGCGTCACAGCGTTCCTTTATTCCCATCTTGGTTTGCCATACATTATAGTAGGCGCCTTCTTGCTTTTCTCCTTGATTATGTGGAAGAAGGACAAATCCTACATTAAATTGTTCCTAATCGTCATTTTAGCTTCCTTCGCGTTGTTTTCACCTTGGCTCATTCATGTTTTAACGAACGCTGAATCACTGACAATGAGCCCATTTAGAGGAAGATCTTCACCCATGGCTTTGCTGGTGGGAATGACTTCCTCCAACCTACTTGTTTCCATATTCATACCGTTAGGGATAATTGCCTGCATCCTAAGGGGCTTCAGAAAACCAGAGTACACCCTTGCCTTAAGCTTTTTCTTAGCCTTCCTCTCCATATGGTTCACTTACGGGTCAAGATATTTCCTACATGCACCTGTCATCAATTGCTTAATTGCAGCCCTAGGGTTAAACCTGATAATAGGTAAGTTAAGTAATGAAAGTCGAAAAAACAAGTTTTTTAAGCCAGTACTCTCAACCTTACTCATCCTATTCCTTGTTTTCAACGCCCTATTCACTCCCCAACTTATTTTCGGTGCCTCGACAAGAATGCGTCACTTAGAGGGAAAACCCCTTGTTCCGCTGGAAAAAGAAGGAGGCAAACACTTAATTCACTTAATTCTTTCAAGCGCGCCGTTACAAGAGGAATTAAAGGGGATGAAAGGGGGAGAGGCGCCTTTTGGCAGAGATAGGATATTCTTAGTTAACTTGTTTAGAGACGAAGACCTAAAAAAAGTTGTTGAATGGATAAAAGAAAACACAGACGAAAACGAAATCATTCACGTCAACACAGGCCCGATAGGCGTATACATAACCCTCATGACAGGCAGAAGAACGGATGCAGGGATGTACAGGGAAGTTAAAACAGAGGAAATGTTCAAGGCAATCTTCGAAGGAAGGAAGAACGGCATATTTGTTCTGGAGAAAAAAAGATACCTCCAATTCAAGACAACCTTCCCAATAGAAATCATCGAGTTAGCTGAATACGGCAAATACATAATATTCTACGCAACAGGTAAACCAGCTGCAAAGCCAATGGAAAAATTGAGGAAGAAACCGGTGATATTCCACGCGTTCCTGGGAGACATGTATGGAATAAGTGACAGCGACGTGGAGAAATGGCTTGGGTTGCTGGAGGAAATCGGTCCAAGGAAGCTTTCAATAGGCGTTTACCAAGAGATCATTGGAACAGAAAGGTTTCTTTCCTTCATGGAGGAAATATCCAGGCTTAAAGCCGAAGTCGAAGTCTCAGTTGTAGTGACGAATCCCAAGTCCATCTGCGAAGACACAACAAGGCTCCTTGACAGATTCAAGGGCAAGTTAGTCCTCTTCAGATTAACAGGGAAAGTGGAGAGGGTGCCGGCGGATAAGTTCAGGGACATAAAAGAGGTAGTTGTCAAGGAAAACTGCAGACTGGGTGTGGGAGTTATTGGTTTACCGTTAAGCATGAGAGGTAAGGGCAGGGAGGCCTTAGAAACACTTATAAAAGAGAGCCATTACGTTGTGAGGCACGTGCCTCCGAACATAGACCTCATTAATGCAATCGCCCAACAAGACATTCCGTTGCTGAAGGAGCTGAGGCGAGAGCCTAACTTCACCATTTTAGCCCAAGTAGATTTCTCTAAGGTTGATCCAGCGTTGATGGATTACGAGGTAGTTAACGTCCTGACGGCACTCCAACGAATGCCTCTTGACGGAG
>JAOZGF010000174.1 GCA_027491845.1 Thermoproteota archaeon
TATATCCTATAACGTAGGTTGTTGGGGTTGTTAAGCCTGACCCAGCCCTTGTAAGTTTTGTTTTCCTGACCGTACTAATTCTGTGGTCTTCAGGTCTAAGGAGTCTTCCTGCATTAACCTTTCCACCTGCAATGTGCGAGTGAATGTCTACTCCTCCTGGCATAACTGTTTTTCCTGTTGCATCAATAACCTTTGCCTCTTTCTCGTCCACATGGTCCACTATCTTCCCATTTTTAACGTAAATATCCATTTTTTCCCCGTCAATGTTTCTGAGCGGGTCGAAAACAAAGCCGTTCCTAATTATTAAACTTGTCAAGACAACCGCCTACTGAAGTTTTTTAACCTCCTCAATAATCATTTCAAGGATTTTTTCATCTGGGTAAACGTTTGGAGGTGGATCAACGACTTTTTTCAGGGGTAGGGGGACTCCATCCATCCTGTACGCTGTTCCTTCCGCTTCAACGCCCGCTATAGCTGACGGGATAACTATGTCTGACATTTCGGTTGTAAGAGTTACCTTTGGATCGATTGTTATCAGCTTCGTTTTCCGGAGATGCTTTAATGCTTCCTTTGGGAAGTTTGCAATGGGATCTGATGCAACTATCAGTGCACAGTCACATTCCCCTCTTGAAAAAATGTCTATGACCGTTGTTTCACCTGGGTTATATCTAGGATAGCCCTTCAGGAAGGATACTGCAAAGGGATAGCCTGTAAGCCATGTTGTTACCTTGTTTGCGCCGGTGACGTTGTAGTGTCCTCTCATGGGCATTATAACGAACTTTGTTCTCTGATTCAATGTTTGAACTAGGGACACAGCCGCATCAATGTTTCTGTGCTTGCCTTTGCTCATTGTTAGCCCTAGACCGAAAAACAGCGCTCCAAATCTTGCATTTATCATTAATTCAGCCAGTTCCTCTATTTCTGAGACACTTATTCCAGCAACTTCATCTATTTCAAGTTCTTTATCCATTACAGCCATCCTTAGAGCTGAAAGAAGCTCAAAGTCCTTGTTGGGCTCTATCTGTATAAACTTATCAGCTGTTCTGGCTGTAAACGTTCTTCTAACGTCTATAACCACTATTTTCCTGTCCTTCCTCCCCTTTCCTGTAAACATTCCCTTAGCCATTCCAGAATATCTTCTCATGTGTCTAGGGTGGGCGTGAAGCGGGTTGCAGCCCCAAAAAATTATTAAGTCAGCCCTGTTCTTTATTTCGCCCAATGTTGCTCCAGAAAGACCTATATCTTGCTCACCCAGTATTGATGGACCGTGGCAAACTGACGCTGTGTTATCCATTACGCCATTCACGAGTTCTGTTAACTCTACACCCTTCCTAATTGTTTCGTTGCTTGTGTTACTCCAGCCATAGAGCACTGGACAATTTGAATTAACAAGTATTTCAGCGGTTCTTTTAACTGCTTCCTCAAGTGAAACTCTCCTTTTCTCTCTATTTTCTCTAATGTAGGGTTCAAGCAACCTGTTTTCAGTCCTTGTAAGGAATTTTGATCCTCCCAGGGAGCAAGCTGCTTTAACCTCTTTTATTTCGCCATCCTCAACGGTTACTTCAAGGTCGTCGCAGAGACAGCCGCAGAAGACACACACCACGTTCCTGTATGTCTCCATTTCCTGTCACACCATTTCCAAGGCGTCCTTTAGGTGCAGGTGATATGGGCCGAGTTTTCCTCCAAAGTTAACAGCATCTATTTTAAGGATCCCCGGAACCTTTACAGCTGCCTTAACCCCTTCACCCATTGCCTTCAGGACGTTCTTCTCAGTTAAACCGTTAATAACTATCTCGTAAACGGATTTAACGCCTTCAGGTATCATTGAACCCTCAACTTTGTCCCTTATCCCTGGACAGAACAAGTGGTTTGTTGATGCAGGTAATTTATACTTCAAGGAGCCAACCTTTGACCCGCTTCTGCAGATCCCTCCAGGGAAGGTTAAGACGACTCCTTCAACCTTACTTATGGCTTTAACCGATTCTTCAGCGGCTTTTAAGGCGCTCTCTCTGTTTTCACCCATGATCAAAAAGTTTCCTCCTGCAACAGCCTGTTTAACGCCGAACAAGTCCTCAATGTAGAAGAATCCCTCCATCACAGGTATCTTCCACATTTTTCTACCGTTTATGGTTGTTTTTTCTTGGTATCCATCTCCGAAGAGCCTTAGGCTCCTGCCAACCTTAAGCTTCCTTTTTGCATCTGGTAAGGCGTCGAAAGCAGAAGTTGTTGGACAAGTCAATACACATTGACCCAGTCTCATGATCATCTGACCCTTCAAGCCAATCCTGGAATTATGGTAAAGATGTATTAGTGCGCCAGGTCTTCCGTCAGGAGTTTCTTTCTCGGACACCGCTCTTTCTACACCGCCTTCAGCGGGACTCATAATGATTGAAACAGCGAAGCCTGTTGCAACCCTTGCAGAAGTCAAAGCCCACTCCTGTGTCTCGGCGGTGATAAGTACCCTGCAAACATACATGGGGAAAGCCTCAGCAAATGAATCAGCTATTTCCACACCATTTAAT
>JAOZGF010000176.1 GCA_027491845.1 Thermoproteota archaeon
CTTAGAATAATGCAATCTGTCACCTCTTTAAAAATAAAGAGAATGAAGTGATAGTGAAGGAAGGAAATATTTCAGGTTAAAAGTTATCGTTGAAAACTGATTTAAGTCAGGTTTTCTGGTTTAAACCTAAAAGAATTGTTTCGGAGGAAAAATGTCTTGGAAGAATTAAGCTTGAATATTGGCAAGTCAAAGAAATTATTTGACAGGGCCAGGAAGGTTTTGCCCGCAGGCGTAACGTACTCAATAAGGGACCTTGAACCCCATCCAATTTACATTAAGAAGGCTTCAGGCTGCTACCTATACGATGTAGATGGAAACAAATACACGGATTACTGGTTAGGCCATGGAGCGCTCTTGTTCGGGCATGCACCAAATTTTTTGGTAAAGGAAATTGTGGATCAAATCGAAATAGGAACACACTACGGTTACTCCCATGAATTAGAGGTTTTACTGGCTGAACAAGTTGTCAAGATGGTTCCAAGCGCTGAAATGGTTAGGTTCATGAACAGCGGGACAGAAGCAAACATGTACGCAGTAAGGCTTGCAAGGGCCTTCACGAAAAGAGAAAAAATCGGTAAATTCCAAGGGAACTGGCATGGCTCCTATGATTTCCTCCATAAGGCGGTTAAGACAACTGGAAAAACTGAATCAGCAGGCCTTCCAAGTAAGGTTATTAAAGAAACGGTGGTGTTGCCTTATAACGACTTAGACGGGGTTAAGAAAAAAATAGGAGGGGGGGAATTAGCATGTTTAATCGTTGAACCAGTAATGGGCTCAACAGGCTTCATACCTGCAGAAAAAGAATTTCTGAAGGGTTTACGTGAAATATGTGACGAAACAGGCTCACTACTCGTGTTTGACGAAGTAATAACAGGCTTCAGACTTGCACCTGGAGGCGCCCAAGAATACTTCAACGTAAAACCTGACTTAACCGTGCTAGGAAAAATATTGGGCGGGGGCTTCCCCGTAGGGGCTGTTTGCGGTAAAAAAGAGATAATGGAGCAAATGGACCACAGAAAAAACCCTGAACCAAATGAAAGAGTATTTCACGGGGGGACGTTCAGCGGAAACCCTGTGACGATGAAAGCAGGCTACATAACTCTTAAAAAACTGGAAGACAGGGAAATCTACAACCACATTAATTCGTTAGGGGCGAAAGCAAGGGAGGGGATACAGGAAAAATTCGAAGAAAAAAACTTTGAAGCCCACGTAACAGGCGTTGGATCAATGTTCTGCATACATTTCACAAAAGAAAAACCAGTGGATCTCATCACGGCAACGAGAACGAAAAACCTGGAGCTCACAAAGGAACTCCATAGGTTTCTTTTGGAGAACAACGTCATGTACCTCACCCCTGAAACAGCCCACTTCTTCCTTTCCACTGAACACAGAAGCGAACATGTGGAAGAACTAATCAATCTAACCCAGAAGTTCATAAGCGAACGAGGTAATTAAACCCTTAAAAAACTGAAGCCAAAAGTTTTTACTTAAATTGAACAAAAAACTTTAACACATGTTGAGACTTAAGTGAAAGTGTTCAGTTTATGAAGTGTCCTAACTGCGGGCAAAACAGCTTAGTAATAGAAAAAACAACGTCTCCATTCTGGAACCCTTTCACAAGGAAATACCATTACGTTTGTTTAAACTGCGGATACAAGCCAAAAAATCCTTTACTCCACCGGTCAACCAAGAAGGACATTGTCTATTCAATGATCAGCTCCTTAACCTTAACGCTTCTTTTCCAAGCCATCATACCAATACCAGGGATAGGTGGCTCAGTTTTTTTCTCCACCCTATACCTCTCCTACATGTGGGGGAAAACTAAAAACAAGGTGGCAGTAGCGCTTTTATCTTCAGCCCCCCTAGCCGCATTCCTTATAACAAGAAGCCTGCCCTTAAGCGCAATAACCTTTCTTTCCATCACAATAATTGCTTTCATTGCGAGAAAACAGGGGGTTGAGTGACCATCAAAAAAGTAGGGTTTGAGGGAAGGGTTTACCAGTACCTTTATACCTACACAACCGTGAAGGAAAGAAAAATGAGGGATAAGTATTTCTCCACGACCAACAATTTTTTAAAAGAAAAGATAGCGTGGTTATTAGCTAAAAAAATAGTTATGACAGCCCTATGCGAGCTTTTCAACGTCCTTCCGCCTGAAATGGAGGTGGATGATTCATCTGTTTTAGGTGGAAGCAGGTCGCCTGACGTGGTTGTCAAGGTGAAGGGGCGAACTGTTGAATGCGAGGTTAAAAGCGGGTTAAGCCAAAGTAATCCTGAAAAACACAGGGAAGAACTGCTTAAAAACTATGATTTCAATAAAACAATAGTCTTTATAGGGATAACCATTAAAAAGGAATTCTTAAAGGTTAAAGTTGGAAGAATAGGCTTAATGGATGAGGAAGAACAAAAGAGACACGTTATCATTAAAAGAAACGTTAACAAGTTAACCCTAAAAGGCCCATTAGCCGAAAAAATGTTATTCGAAAAGTTTAAGTCCTATTTTAGGTGAACCTTAGGTGAACCGCAGCTTGCTTAAAAAGTTAAGTGAAAAACTTAGAGAAAGTCTTTGGCTCCCTGAAAAAATCTTCCAAGCCCCATCAATGCCCAACTTTAAAGAAGAAAGGGAAAAAGGAACATTTACGATAGGAGAAATATACTCAGTTAAAAATAAGAGATTTAATGGAAAACTAAGGATAAATGAACCCTTTATACTGGTAACGCTCGCAGACAGGGAACAGCCTGTTATAAATTGGTTAAGAAACATGAGTAAAAACTTAATTCAAAGAAACTACGTGATAGTTGACGGGGAAGGATCGGTGAAGCCTCATTTTAAGGGGGAGGAGGTATCATTTCTTCAAATCAAAAAAGTGAAGTTAATAAATTTCAATGAAACTGGAAGGGGTGAAATGATTTTTCTGTTAACAAACTTGTTAAGCTATGCTGACTGGTTCACGTCAACACATAAAGGAGTTGTAAGGTTTGTTTTAAACGTGTTCTATGAAGGGTTCAATGAAATCTCGTTTACAGACTTTTTAGGGGGACTTGAAAGTTATTCTGTCCAATTGCAAAAAAACCAGGAAGCAATTGAAGACTTAAAGGAGTTAGCTGAATACGTTGCCTCACTGGAAGAAACAACCCCTGAAAAAGTGGATCTAGTCAAAGAAAGGGGAAACATTGTTATATGCATGGAAGAAGTAGAATTCACCAAAGTGAAAGAATTCCTTTATCCATTCATCCTGATCCAGATACTGCGTTCAAAACCTAAGGGAAAAACAATAGTTTTAAAGGACTTGCATTGTTTCAGCGGGAAAAAAGAAGCTGTTACAGCCTTTAAAGACTACTTAAACAAACTTCTCAAAAATGACAATAATGTAATCATGATGTTCAACAACGCTGACGTAGATTCAAGTGTTTTCAGCCTTTGCAACAGACATTTGCTCTTCAACACGTACCTTACACCCTTAAACAGGGCTTGGAAGTACCTTGAAAATACGGACAAAAACCTGCCACAATTTTTAAGGCACCTAGACACCAAGTGTTCCGTTTACCTCAACAAGGCTAAGCCAAGCTTAATGCTTTTAACACATTAAAAGTGAAAGGGAATGAAGGAAATTGAAGGAAATTTATTGTAAAAGCATGAAGTTCATCTGGCTGACATGGAAAGACATAGAGGAAGACCTGTTAAAGCTTTCAAAAGAGATAAGGGAAAAAAAGGTTGAACCCACGGTCCTCATAGGAATACTGAGATGGGGGACTGTTGTTGCAGCCCTTCTCTCGGACAAGTTAAGCATGAAAAAAGTCTACGCCATAGGATGCACCCTATACACAGGGATAAAAAACAAGGGGAAGGAAGTGGAGATATACCAAAAACCCGAAGAGAAACTAATTAGGGGACAGGTTGTAATGCTTGTAGACGACGTTTCAGACACAGGGACAACGCTTAAGAGGGCGAGGGAAGTCATAGAGAAAGCAAAACCAAAAAGGGTTTATACGTCAACGTTGCACGTTAAGCCATGGTCAAAATACAAGCCAGACTTCCATGCAAAGGAATACGATGGATGGATCTGCTACCCATGGAGCCGAAACGAACTAAAAAGGGAACTAATGAACAAGTACTGGAGAGAAGAAGACAAAAACAAGCTTTTAAGAAAAATAAAAGGGTTTTTCATGACGCTGACCAAAAATAAAGGAAAGTTTAAAACAAACCCTTACGTTTCCTTCAGGATCGGTTGGAAAGTTCCAGACCTATACCTGGTGTTATGAAAATTTAATTGAAAGAACCTGGGGAGAACCTTCTAAATTCAGCTTCTTTGATCCTTCTCCTTTATTCTTTCCTTATTTCTCTCCTAGTTAGACTTATTGTTTTCCTTATTATTTCCCTTGTTTCCCCTAGGTATGTGACGGGGTTTAGGAGTTCTTTTATTTTTTCTTTCTTCAGGAGCCTCATTATTTCTTTGTTTTCCATTATTGCTTCTTCAAAGGTTTTTTTTTCTTTTATAGCTTTCATGGAGCACTTTCTTATTAATTCATGTGCCTCCTGCCTCCCCATCCCCATTGAAACAAGTTCTAACATTATTCTTTCAGACATTATCAGTCCCCTAGTTATCCCCATGTTTTCAATCATTTTTTCCTTGTTGACAATTAATTTTCTGAGCACTTTTTCCAGGGTTTGCAGTATTTCGTCAGTTAGGATGAGGGAGTGGGGTATGATGAACCTTTCGTTTGCGGAGTTCGTCAGGTCCCTTTCATGCCATGTAACCATGTTTTCCAGCGACGTTATTGTGAAGGATCTTATCAGTCTCGCTAGACTCGTTATTTTTTCTGATTCAACGGGATTCCTTTTTGAGGGCATTGTGCTTGATCCAACCTGTTTTTCCCCGAAGTATTCTGTTAACTCGTTTATTTCTGTTCTTTGGAGGTTTCTTATTTCCGTTGCAATGTTTTCACATGTTGTAGCTATCATTGCAAGTATCATTATTAGTTCTGTGTGTCTGTCTCTCTGTATTATTTGCGTTGATATTTCAGCTGGTTTTAAGCCTAGCTCTTTCATTGTTTTTTCCTGTATTTCCATTCCTTTTCCCTTGAAGGATGAGAAGGTTCCCACGGCCCCTGATATTTTCCCCACCAGTATTCTTTCTTTAGCCTGCCTTAGCCTTTGGTAGTGTCTCGCCATTTCCCTTAGCCAGACAGAGAACTTGAAACCTAGTGTTATGGGTAACGCGTGTTGTCCATGGGTTCTACCTATCATGACCGTGTCCTTGTGTCGCTCGATTTTCCCCATTAGTGTTTCCATTAGCTTAACAAGGTCTTTCTCTATTATTTTTATTGCTTCTTTTAGCTGTAGGGCTAGGGCTGTGTCCAGTACGTCGTTGCTTGTTAGACCCAGGTGAACGTATTTCCCTGCCTCTCCACATTGTTCAGTTAGTGCTTTAACCAGTGACATTGTTTCATGCCTTGTCTCTCTCTCTATTTCCCTTATCCTTTCTATTTTCACGTTCTTCACATTTGCTTTCCTGGCTATTTCCTCTGCATGTTCTTTTTTTATTAGTCCTAGTTCGCCGTATGCCTTTGCCACTGCCGCTTCTACGTCAAGCATTTTTTGAAACCTGTTTTCTTCACTGAAAACTTCTTTCATTTCTTTCCTTCCATATCTTCCAATGTCTATTGGACATATTGCCATTTCTTTCCCTCATTCTTCTTCAATTGTTTTTATTTGTGAAAGGATTTTTTTCGCCAGGTTTCTTCCTATCCCAGGAAGTCTTTCTAGTTCCTTTAAACTTGCCTTCTCCAGGTCTTTTATTGTCTTGTATCCGTTGTCGTATAGTGTTCTGGCCCTTATCCTTCCAACTTCTTCTAGGTTCACTAGTTCTAATAGTTCCGGTTTTACTCCGTATTTTACTCTTTTTGACACGTCCAATATGTTTTTCCTTCCTTCACCGTTTTTCGTTAGCCTTGTTATTTCGCTGTAGGAGTATGTTATCCATACTGCGTTTTCAATTATTCTCTGTATGTCTCCTGGACCTACATTGAATGTTTCAGCCATGTTTTCATATGTTTCTTCGTTTATCCATTTTAGTAGTAGGTATGCTGTCCATGTTCCTCTCAGAATTTGTTCTGGGCTGTATTCTTGTTCTATCAGCGTTTCAGGTATGATTACGTTACATTTTTCAAGTATTTCTTCTGCTTCCTCCCTATATTTTCTTTTTATCCTTATTTTCTCCATGTCAGGCGTTATACATGCTACTTGAAGTATTTTGAATTCATCCTTCAAGTTCACCTGTTTTTTTATGGATTCAAGGAAGACAAGGGTTGTCAGCGGATCTATGTATAGCTCTGAGGTTCTTTTCCCTATGGCTGTAGGGTAGATTATTTCTCCTTCAGCCCTTATGAATCCTTTTTTTTCCAGGAACTCCAGTGTTTTAAGCGTTTTTCTTTTAACTTTTTTCCCTCCTTCCCTTGAAGCGTAAAAAGTTTTTTCCATTGTTTCAATTAGTTTCTTCCTTTTGTTTATTCTTGGCGATGAAGCTAGGGCTAGGACGTGTGTTCTCAGTGATTCCTCCTCCCCAAGGTGGGATGTTATTTCTTCTATCGGCGAGTCTAAGTACTTATATCTTAAGATGTTGCTTTCTTCACGTGACTTAGCGACTATGATGGCTTCACCGTATTCGTCATATTGGGGTCTTCCAGCCCTCCCAGCCATTTGTTTGTACTCCATTACAGGTATGGGCGTCATTCCATAGAGTTCTTCATATCTCGTGTAGCTGCTGATGATAACCCTCCTGGCTG
Organism: Thermoproteota archaeon; assembly: GCA_027491845.1. Lineage (GTDB taxonomy): Archaea > Korarchaeota > JAOZGF01 > JAOZGF01 > JAOZGF01 > JAOZGF01. Next base: position 6,787 of record JAOZGF010000176.1, read on the forward strand.
GCAGGTTTACCCCTGCCGCAAGGGTTGGAGTTGCACATATTACTTTTATCTTGTTTCTCCTGAAGAATTCCTCTATTAGTTCCCTGTGGTAGTGGTTTAATCCTGCGTGGTGGAAGGCGACTCCTTTTTTTAGGCATTCAACAAGTTTTTCCTCCATTTTAGTGTTGTTACTTTTGTTTTTGGCTTGCTCAGCTATTTCCAGCAACTCTTTCCTTTCTTTCTCGTCTAGGCATTTTTCTATGGCTACACTTACTTTTCTTGCAAGGTTTTCAGTTGATTTCCTCTTGTTTTCAAAGTACAATACCTGCCCGCCGCCAGTTATTGTTTCTATTCCTAAATCTATTTTCAGGTTTCCAGTTATGGTTTCCACTTTCCTCTTTAACCCGTTTTTAAAGTGTATTTCATGGTTGTAACTTATTCCTTCTCTTAATTCCACAGGCCTCCATGTTGAGTGAACCAGTTCTGCCCTAAGCCATCTGGCTATTTCGTTAGAGTTTTTTATTGTCGCGCTTAATGCTATGAATTGTGCATCCGGGTTTTCTTCCAATAATTTTGTTGTGAGTATTTCCAGGGTCGGCCCTCTTCTTGTTGATCCAATGAGGTGTATTTCATCTATTACTACGACGCTTGCCTCACATAGAACCTTTGAGTTATGTCTGCTTAATGAGTCTGCCTTCTCGTTTGTGCAAATTATTACGTCGAAGTTTTTAAGCCATTCATCTGTTGAGTCGAAGTCGCCTGTTGATATGGCTGTTTTAACGCCTATTTCCTCGTATTTTTCCCTGAAGTCCTTGTATTTCTCTGCTGCAAGACTTCTTAAAGGTGTCAAGTAAATTGTTTTTCCTTTTTCTTCCAGTGCTTTCTTAACTGCAGCTATTTCGGCCACAAGGGTTTTCCCGCTTGCTGTTGGAGCCGATATAACGAGGTTTTTTCCTTCCAGTAACCCTTTTTTAAGGGCTTTCTTTTGGGGCGGGTAAAGCTTTGAATACCCTTTTTTTAACAGTGTTTGTTGGAGGCTTTGCGGAATGTTGAGGTCGCTTATTAACATTTCTTTTTAACCTTGAACGTAATTTTTAAACGGGTTTCACGTGTCCCTCCTTCGGCACTATTAGGTATCCTTCATCTATTAATTGCCTTATATC
>JAOZGF010000178.1 GCA_027491845.1 Thermoproteota archaeon
AATAGTTTTTCTTCCCTCATCCGTCAGGGTTGTTAACATCACGTAGACAGGCATTTTATTTCATCAACACATTACTTCACTAGCAATATTGTCATTAAAAATTTTTAAGTTTAAGACTTTTTCAATAGCGAACGCATGCGCCTTAAAACACTAAAGCACCCTTAAACAACTTTGTTTTAACCTATGGGGGACGTTGAAACGAACTCAACAACCTCTATGTTTTCTTTTCCCTCAGATATCGCCCTTGAAGTTACCTGTCCATCCCCGTCTCCATCATACACCCTAACAATCATGCCTTGGATTTGGCTTGGCTGTAAGCCGCCCAAGCTGACGTTGCTTTTATGAATTAAGTCATCTGCAAGGGCTTTGCTGGCAGCCAGCGTTCCAAGCCCTGTTATTCCGCCGACAAAAAGCAAGTGTCTATAAATATTTTTATCGTGATAATAAACAATTATGCCGTAGTCCTCAACGATTTCCCCCTCTTCATTTGTTTGTTTCCAGTAAGTTCTACCTGTCCCAACAACTTCAACATGCCATTCGGGCTGTGAAGAGAACCTCACTGGAAGCACTGAATTATACTTTCTGAACAACAAGTTGACAGCTGGCCCGCCGAAGACAAGATAATTTCTACACGGTGTTTCTTCACTTAGGAATATTTCTCCTGTCTCGGGACAATAAGTAGCTATGTCTGAATCTAGATAGGATAGAGGCGTTTCGTAGTCTACATAGTAGCCCAAGTCCTCCGAAACAAGGCAGGCTCCAACTAAGTCTATTGTTAGAGCCCCTGCACATGGTCCGTGAGGGTAGGAGTCACCTATGATGATCCCTGAGTTTATCCTGTCCACGTCGAAGCCGCAGGAACAATAACCATATAACGGCTCAGAAACAAAGGGTTCAGGGAAATCGAAGAGGGACCAGTCAAATGGAACATTCCCTGAGAAACTTATAGGGCCATAGGCGAGGTCGGGACACCTGTCGACAGCTGTTAAACTACCGTTTAGTTCATAGGAGTAGAAACGGATTGCAAGTGGATTATTGATGTTTTCTTTCAGCTCATCTATGTCCATCAAGTTTATTCCTAAATGAAGGGTGTCCTCCCCTATTTCAAAGTTGATGGGAGCAATTTGCTCGTACCATCCGCCCACGTTTTTCCAAAGGCCACCTACATAGGTTTCCTCATGGGTAACATTATATTCAACTTCTGCAAAGTATTCTGGGCCAGTGTAAAGGTTTCCGTCACTGTCGATTTCTAAACCATAAATTAACTGGTAATCAGGACCCACGTCATCAGGTGGATTAATCACCCCATTTACATCAATTAATGCCTCAAGGAAGTATCCGTTTTGATAGAGAAGGACGCTTTCTATGTCTGAAAAATTGTTTCCGTAACCTGTTTCGGCACTATTGTCCTCCAATGGATCCAGTTTTTTCTTGCATTCTAAATTGGTGGTGGTGACCTTAATGGTGAAGTAGGCCTTAATGTTTCCCTCTTGCCCCTCAACTTCAAATTCTTCTTCAGCGTCCTGGCCCTTGCCCGGGTCAAGTCTTGGAGGTAAGAAGTTGTCGTTGTAATAATAATCAATGGTTTCAGATTCGTCCCCTGTTATCAGGCCTATTATTATGTCTATAATTATGTCTGCCCCGGGAAATTTTTCCTTTGCTACTTCACCTGCAATGTCTCCCAAGACCTCCAGTATTTTTTTAATGGTCGGCGACGGACCGTCCTTGTCAAGGAAATGAAACATTATTTGGAATGGCGTGCTTGAATCAACTCCGTGGCATTGACAGTGCTTATAAATCAATATGGGTTTATCCATCCTTATTTTGGCATATTTCTCGTTGCCGCCTTCCTCAATTACACTTATCTCAGAAGAAGTTGTGTATCTGTACTGGGGCTCATCTACGTAATAATAAGTAACAGGGTTCTTTTTAGATGGAAAAATGGTTTCAACATGGGTTTCAGGGTGAGTTTTTTGTTTTATGATGGTTGTAATAACCACTTCAACATAGCCTCCCTTGTCCCAGAATGGTTTCAGTAAGTCAAAGCCTTTGAAGTATATTTCTACCTGATGGATCGCCCGGTGCTGATCAACAACACCGTGCTTGTCTTCATCGCATGAAGCATTTGGGAAAAGATTTTGTTGGAAAAGAACCGTCAACAGGATTGTTGTAATTGAAAAAACAAGGAGACTCTTTAACACCGAATTAACATTCCTTTTTATCCCAGCCACCTCCCATCAACTAGCAGTTATCGGTTTTTACTTGTTAAAAAAAATTTCTTGAAAAATTTTAAGTTTTCCTATGCTTAATGTTCAATGCTTTAATTTTTTTATGAATTAAAGCAAAGTATCAAAAAATGTTTATCAAATCGTTCAGAGAGCTCAGTTGGACTTGATTAATTCCTTTATGTGAGCTAATTTTTTTAGGTAGTCTTTAACTTTAACTGGTTTATTGTTTTTTCCAAGAATTATTTCGTGTCCCTCCATCTTCAACCTCCTTGCTTGTTCCTCAACTCCTCCAGGGTATTTTGGGTTCAGTTTCCCGCCTGTCTTTAAAGTTCTCCAGTATGGTGTTATGTTTTTTTCTTCTTCAGCTGCTGCTTCCTCCGCAGCGTGAGCAGCTATCCATGCGAAGATCCCTGTTGTCATTGGGCAAGCAACTGTTGCCCTGTGTTTTTTGGCTAAAGCCTTTCTTATTTCGTTTATCGTGATCACTTTTCCTTTCGGAACCCTTTTCATTATTTCGTCAACTTCTTTTGGGGAGGGTATGACCATTGTGCCCTCTCCAAGTTTTTTCCTCATTTTTTCAGGTATCTCAACTATTTTAGGAAGATCTTTCTTCCCTTCAAGTTTTTCCTTCCAGCTTTTTCTCTTAGTCATAGGGCCCCCTACTTTTCTGATGTTCCTCTTATTTCCTTTTCCAGTTCTTCGATTCTCAATATTAACTCATCCTTTACAAGTTTCTTTTCCGGGTGTTTCTCCTTTTCAGCTGAAATCAGTAGGAGTAGGATGAACATGGGTATTAAGAGGGCTGGGAACCACATCCAACGTGTGAACAAAGGTTTTTCATGTTTTTCTTCAGTCACTTTAGCCGCTTCAATCTTTCTTTTCTTCGGCGTGAAACCTATTGCAAGCGTTGGCAGTTCAACGTATATTTCTCCTGTGAAAACTGTTTTAACTGTTGCGTTTATGTTTAGTGGGCGGGTGACTAGGGCTGAGGCGTTTACGTTTGGTTTGGAAGAGGAATTTATCACTATCCTTACTTTTTCTCCTGAGGAAGATGTTAGGATGCTGTGTTTTTTATTGGAGTCATAGGGTACGTAGACGTATTCCTTGCCTTCATTAATTATGTTTAGTGATTCTCCAGGGGCATCCATCCATTGAGAGTTGTTTAGCACTTGGAAGCGCACTTGGTCAGCGTTGCTGATTGAGATGTAGAGTAATTGGAGTTGGAGGCCTTCATTGCCTTCGTTTTCACATTCTATTTCCTCCACAGACCAGAGCGTTTTATTAAGTTTTACAAGCTTTACAGAGGCCCTTTTCTCCTCTGCCTCAGCTACGGCGGGATCTATGAAGTAAATTGTTTTGAAGTTGAGAAGCGTTAAGTTTCTCTCTATTTCCCCTAGTTTCTCTTTAACGTCCGTGGATTGATTCCCTATTTCCTTTTTTAAGTCCTTGAAGTACTTTATGGATTCGTTTGTAAGGTTGAGGGCGTTGTTGAACAACGTCACCGTCATGTTTGTGTAGTTGGCCACTTTCTTCAGCGCATCTGAAGTGTTTAGCGTTAGGTTTGAAAGGTTTGCGAGGTTTTCACCGATTAAGCCTATGCTCTCATTTGTTTTTTCTAGGGCATCGACGACTCTGCGCAGCTTGCCCGATGCCTCATCTAACTCATATCTCAACTGCTTCATCCCCCTTAGGATTTCCCCCATGGCCTTGTACATGCCATACGCATAAACGGTTAGTGGGTCGAATGGGTTGAATTGCGCCGGCGGTGGTGGAATAGTTCCTCCTGCAGAGATGGTGCTTGCAGCTGAACTAAGCCCTCTTCTAAA
>JAOZGF010000201.1 GCA_027491845.1 Thermoproteota archaeon
GTTACGATCATCTCATAAATTCTTCAAAGTCCTTCTTTGACAGCGACATGTGGGGTGCTTTCAAGGAACTATGCAGGCTAAAGGATACAAGGAAGAAAATGAGAGAACTTGAATCAAAGGTTTTGAAGGAAAACTCAGATCCCATTATCTGGAACTTGTTTAACAGTTTAGAGAGAATAATTGACTGTTTAAAAGACATTGGGGATCTCACAACCGTTTACTAATTGTTTCCGAACATTTTCGGAAACCTCTAAAGAAGAAAGGGTGAGTTAAAAACTATGAGCAATGAGAAAGGTAGAAAAAAAATAATTATAATGGGTGCAGCTGGACGTGATAGGCTAAAGCTCTAGCTTTAGCCCGCGTATTCCATAATTTCAACGTAGTTTATAGGGGCAATCCGCAGTTTGAAGTGGTTGCTTTCACCGCAGCTCAGATCCCAAACATAGCTGGCAGAAGATATCCGCCTGAGTTAGCCGGTGAACTCTACCCCAATGGGATACCTATTTACCCCGAAGAAGAACTGCCTCAGCTTATAAAGAAGAAAAACGTTGACAAGGTTATCTTAGCTTACTCAGACCTACCTTACACGCATGTGATGCATAAGTCTGCGCTGGTTAATGCATGTGGAGCTGATTTCGAATTACTAGGCCCTAAATCCACAATGCTTAAAGCAAAAGTCCCTGTTATCGCTGTCTGCGCCGTTAGGACAGGGTGCGGTAAAAGTCAGACGACAAGGAAGATATGTTCAATTTTAAGGGATAAAGGGATAAAGTTTGTGGTTGTAAGGCACCCAATGCCATATGGAGACCTGAGGAGGCAGGTTTGCCAGAGATTTTCTGATTTCAACGACCTGGACAAATACAATGTTACAATTGAGGAAAGAGAAGAATACGAACCACATTTAGAGCAGGGAGACATTGTTTATGCAGGGGTGGATTACGGGAAGATCCTGGAGGAAGCGGAGAAGGAAGCTGAATTAATTGTTTGGGACGGCGGGAACAACGATTTTCCCTTTTATAAGCCAGACCTACTCATCGTCTTAACAGATCCTCATAGGCCAGGCCACGAGCTCACTTACTATCCTGGAGAGGTTAACCTGAGGATGGCTGACGTAGTGATAATAAATAAGGAGGAAACTGCTTCAAGGGAAAACATTGAGGCTGTCAGAAAAAATGTGCGGAAAGTCAACAGGGAAGCCTTAATAATTGACGCGCGTTCAAAGATAATTGTAAGTGACCTGGAAAACATTGAGGGCAAAAGGGTTCTTGTCGTGGAAGATGGACCCACCTTAACCCACGGGGAAATGAAGTATGGTGCAGGATACATTGCTGCATTAAAATTCGGGTTAGACGTTGTGGATCCGAGGCCTTATGCAGTAGGGTCGATTAAGGAAGTGTATGAAAGGTTTCCTCACCTGGGAAAGGTTCTTCCGGCCATGGGTTACGGTGAAAAGCAAATAGAAGAGCTTAGGAAAACAATTGAAAACACGGAGTGCGATGGAATCATTATTGGGACTCCCATTGATTTAAGAAGGATAATGAAGCTTGACAAGCCCGCGGTTAGAATCCGATACGAACTTGAAGAAATAGGTAGGCCTAGCTTGAATGAGATAATAAATGATTTTTTGGAGAAGAATGTTTTCTAGGTTTCAAGCCTTATTTTCCCCTTTTCTCTAGGAAACTTGTGATTTTCTTGTTTCCGTAAGCCTCCTTTAACCTTAACTTTTCAAGCCTTATCCTTTTATACTCCAACATGTTTCGTTTGAGCATTATTAAGGCGCTTTTTGATATGGAAGGACTTACCAAGATTCCTCTAACTCTCTTCTTTTCCCTTCTAAGTATTTCTTCCACATACCGTTTAAGTTGTTCAACAGCCTCGGTTGTTGCTTTTCTCCTTTTTATTTCAACAACAACAAGCACGTCGTTCCTGTCTTTCCCCAGTATGTCGATGGAACCAGTCTCAGTGTTTTTCTCTGATTTCAAGACTTTAAATCCTTTTTCAATAAGGCTAGGCTGGCTCAGAATCCTTTCATGGATTTCATCCTCGGTTAAGTGTAATTTGAACTCTGACACGTCCATTAAATCAGCTGTCACTATCAAATTGGTTTTTTTAAGCGTTACGTTCAGGGTTTCCCTTTGTTTTTTTCTTTTGGCAGTTAAGACAACGTATCCTTCCTTTATTTTGCAGTAAATATAGTTATTAGGCGGCTGCCAATTAACTGGCTTGTACCCTGTAGGCCTGTGTATTAGTATTGATCCATCTTTCTTTATAAGTAGAAGTCTCTCTCCATAGCCGAGTTCTGAGGTTGCCCTACCTTCATACTTAACCTTAAAAGACCCTATCACAATAATGCTTCTCTTCTGACTTAAGGCTGCATTAATTACTTTTACAGTGTCACCCATTGATGGATTTTTAAAAGTTTTCACGACATCACTATTCATTGAAAAAAGTTTCCAGTTTCATTGCTTAAATTTTTTTTCGTTTCCATGGTGATTTCCTTGAAAGCCCTGATTTTATGTGGGGGGAAGGGCAAGAGGCTTCGCCCCTTAACGGATAATGTTCCCAAGCCATTACTGAACTTGGGCGGTAAGCCTATTCTTGAATGGCAAATGCTGTTATTGATGAAACACGGCATAAGGAACATCATTTTGGCCACGGGTTACCTTGGAGAGAAAATTAAGGAATACTTTAGGGACGGAAGCGATTTAGGGGTTAAAATAGAATATCAACAGGAGGATCCTGAAAATCCGCTTGGCACTGCAGGTCCAATTAAAGCAGCGGTAGACAGGTTATCAGATGTTTTCGTAGTGCTTAACGGGGACATTCTGACTACTATGAATATTTTAAGGTTACTGAGGGTACATAGGGAAACCAATGCGTCTGTAACAATTTCGTTAGTTAAGCTTAGGTCCCCATACGGAATCATTGAAACAAATGGTTATTTAGTCACCAAGTTTGTGGAGAAACCTTTCTTGCCTTACTACATAAATGCTGGAGTGTATGTTTTCAATAAGGAGATCGTCAACTTATTTCCTTCTGTTGGAATGTTGGAAACTGACGTTTTCCCTGCCCTAATAAGGGAGAAGATCGTTATTGCAGGATGCAAATTTGATGAAGGAACATATTGGAAGGACATTGGAAATGTAAAAGATTTTGAGGAAGCTGGAAGGGAAATCGACAGGATAAAAGCCTTCCTAGGCATGTCTTAAGCATGTTTAACTTCTTTGAAACATGGTTTCGGATTATGCATGGGTAAGCTGTTGCGTACGCTTCTCTGCAGTTCCCTAGATCTTTAAAAGATAGTGGGTAAGCTCCTCTTTTTCAAGTTGTCTGTAAACTTTCTTAATAGCTACCATTGATTCCGGACTGTGGGCGTCGCTTCCCACCGTTATTTTCACTCCCTTCCCTGTGAATATTTTCACCTGTTTCAGGGTAAGGGAGGGAAACATTGTGTTTATTTCTATGGCGATTTCTGATTGAGCCATTCTCTCAGCAACATCTTCAAGGTAATCTTTGGTCAGCTTTTTTTTAAGTTGGAGCTTTAGTTTTTCAGGTACCCAGAATGGGTGACATATTGCTTTTATTTCCTTTTTTTCAGCTAGTTTAACAAAGTATTCCAAGTATTTCTTTATTAATTCTTGGGGGTTTGAAACTTTAAGTGTTTCGCTGAAGAGCTTTGTCTTTTCAACTACATGTATTGATCCGTAAACTAAGTCGACCTTTTTGATGTCCTTGGTTTTAGCTAACAACCTGTCTTCTTCGCCTAGGTAATCTATTTCTAAGCCTGGTATTGCATTGTTTTGGCGGCATTCTTCAATGTATTCGTTTATCTTTTTTTTGGGGAGATAGTACTTTATTTTTTCGTTGTTTAGCTGGGCATAGTGATCTGCAAAAACGATTTTATCTATTCCCAAGGCGGTTGCGTATGAGGCGTTGGACTGGATCGTTTGCACTCCGTCGGAATAGTTTGAGTGAACGTGGAAATCTATCAGGAAGTCAACTGTCCCTGATGTGTCCTTGTTTGGGGCCTTCAATTTTTCTTCCTTTCGCCTAACGTTTTTCCTTTTTTAAAAAAAAGGAAAAGGATTTAAGAGGTTTTTCCTGGTTTTTCAGAGGAACTCCTTTGCCGCTAGCTTTATATCTGTTTCCATGACCGTTTTTCTTCCAGCGTGTCGAGCTAGTTCAACAGCTCTCCTGCTTACCTTTGATGCGAACTCTTCCGCTGCATCCCTTAATGTTTGCCTTGCATCTTCACTAACTCTCTGTGCGCCGGCGTTCCTTATTATTCTGTCGATCGGAGCCAATGGAAGTACAGCCATTTTTACTTTTCACCTGAATCTGCATTTTATATTTATTTCTTTAAAAAGCTTTCGGTTTAATTGCATTTTTTATTTGAAAACTGAGCCTATGAAGCAACCTTTAATGTGAGTGGGATGTATATTGCATGTTAAATGTTTTTTAATCATTTTTCAGTTGAGAAGTAAGTTGTATCCTCTTTGTTTTTTTAAACTTGTTTTGTCTTCAAGTTTCATATTTTTCATAGTATATCAGTGAACAATTTACACACTCCTTTACCTTGACCCTTAAACCCCTGGTTTTCCCTATCCTTATCACGGGAGTTCCTAGTTCAACTACCCTGTTGTTTCCACACCTTGGACAAGTAGCATTTACACTCATTTTACTTCATCTCAAACCATGGTTGGCGTGAGGGATTTTGTCTTTTTTCCTTTTAAATTTTTTTAGAGGTTAAAGCTTATTTCCCCTTCCCTGCATACTTCCCTGTTTCCACATGTTCCCCTGAAGTCTCCTTCATAGATGTTTGTTTTTGACCCAAGGAAAGCTTTACCTGAGAAGTCCTTTTTGAAAGTTATCCTCCTTATTTTTCCGTCGACGAAGACTAATGCGTCTTCCTTGACGTCTGTGATCGTTACTTTTGCATTGACGCTGGCACTGTAATAGCGAACAATGGTTGTGTATTTTCCTTTAACCGTTGTGCTGAAATACACGTGACATTTAACGTAAACTGACACGCTGTACTTGATTTTAACTTCCAATTTTCTTTCCTTGCACTCTCTAAGGCTTTGTTTAAGGTTATTGTGAATTCCTGTAACAATGTCTCCGGCCACCCTTTCAGGAGAAGTTAAACCATATTTCTCTCTCAAGGTTTGATTGAGGGCTTCAATTAGGTTTCCGCAGAGTTCGTATAGTAGAAATATTCTAACAGGATGCACTGCATCAACCCACGTGCTCCCGTTTTTAACTATGCCTGTCACCCTGTCTTCAAGGCTATAGTAAAGGGGCCCCACTACATGTATGCATCCATAGGAGGGAAACCTACAAAGAATAATTTCGTCCTGCGTTGTTGAAGGCCTCCCGCTTGTCAAGGGTCTAAGGTAAATTCTCATTTTTAAGTTCAAGTTAACCTTTTTCTGTTTCAAAGCATGTTCTTTCACCCTCCACCACTCTTCAAAAGAAAGCTTTATGTTTTCACTTGGGTTTAAACCGTTTTCAGCCGTTCTATAAACTTGTTTGTCCAGTTCACCTCTAGCGTAAACCAATAAATTAGGGAGAATTAACTGTGACTCCCTCTGTATCTTGATTAACCCGTTGAGACGTAGGTTTCTTTTCCTGCAGAAATCAGTGTAACTAGGGTTCCAGAAGAGTATGCTCAAGGAAACAAGGATTAAGGAAGACGAGAAGAGAACTGCGTTAAGCACAGGTTTCCTTAAGGCTTTCTTCATCATTCCAAGTTTGTTTTGGTTTTTCTTCACGGGCCCACCTCAACCTTAATCCTATGTTTTTCATTATACGCTAAAATGACATCATCTGCTTCGCCGTAGAGGGAGCCCACCCCCCCCACGTGTAATTCGTCGAACCATACCTTCACTCTTTCCCTGGACATGTTGCTTTTCCCTTCTAGAGGACGTTCCAACATGTAGATTGCTTTCCCTTTGGTCCATATAAGCTCCAACATCAACGATGTTTTTTCTATTTCCACTAATTTTTTCCCTGCCTTAGCATTACAAATTATGGTTAACTCATCGAAACTTGTTGTCTTTGAGAAAGCCAGACTAAAGAGAAAAACGGCTATAACAATCATTGTCAATGTGTCTAGTGTTATAATGGAGATCCCCTTCTTGTTCATGTGAAGACCACCATGGAAAGGATTTTTTCCAATTCAAAGAGGTTTGCTGCCTCAATCCTTCCTAAAAAGAAATGTTCATAGGCTAACAATAACGACAGGACCAAGAGGTAAAGGAAGAGGGATAATGCTAACTCAATAACTTCATTCAATTTTTACACCCCCCGCAACAGGAAGGATTTTCATAACCATGCTTGGCTTGAAAACTTTTTTACAGTGAACATTCACCTTCAGAGTGCGCATGATTTCTTGGCTTGTCAAGGTAGGGATGATCCCTGACCAGTTCAAGCCTGTTTTGCTTTTAACACGGAGAAGATCGCCTTTAAAAGTAACCTCGTAAGGAACATTGAAGACAGGTAACTCATAAGTTATGATGGCCCCTGTTTGAAATGCAAGTTCAACGTTTAACTTAATGTCGTCCGCAAGGAGCTGGGTCAGCTGCCTGTTTTCATAAGTGTTTATAGTAAGCCTCATGGCTGAAACAACAAGCAAAAAAAGTAATCCTATTAAGAGGTACGCGTTCAAAACGAAAACCCTCGAACTCATTATTATCTCTCCCTAATGTCTACACAAACCTTGGAGTCTCCCCTGTAGATTTTCACTGTAACAGGCCCCCTATCTATGCTGGTCTTTGAAAACCTAACCTCAACAGGGTAAACATATTTTTTCAGGGCCCTGGTTGAGGAATAACATACCTCGCAATAATCCTGGAAGTACAATACGTTTACCTTCACGCCAGGGGAATAGAGTTTCTTGATCGTGCTTCCTCCATCCAAGACCGACAAAATACTTATGTCTAGTTCTGAAGTGAAAGACAACAGTTCTTCTTCAAAGGATTTATTCTCAATTCTCCCCAGCATCACAGCGACCTCAGGTGAAGTGAAGTACAGGACTAACACGGCTATTGAGAATGTGAAAACCAACGCAAAACCTATCGTTTCATTCATTTCAACCACCCCATAACTTCATGGTGGAAACATGGGTTAAAAAAATAGAAAACAAGAAAGGGATCCCTGGAAGCGTTAAACCAGTATCCCTGCGGCCTTTTAGCAATGTAAGAAAATGCAACCCCTCAACTCTATTAAACAATTTAACAGGCCTCTTTAGCTTGAAAAACGGCTGAAAGAGGCATAAAATTAAGGTGAAAAGGAAAAAACCTGCCTTGATCCAGGGAAAAACACATGAGGTCGTTAAGAGATATAACGCGTCACCTAGGCTGAGTCCGAGAAGGATAAAAGAAAGTATGAATGACGCCTTGTAAAGTAAACGTAGGTTTAAAGGATAAATGTAAAGCCTGTTGAGAATAACAGCCAACAAACAGGTTGCAGTAAACGCAAAAACAGTGAATGAACTCAGCTTAAGGTTCTTTAAGTCCTCATACGACGCTAAAATACTCAGAAAAAACCAGGTAATCCCTAACTCGTAAACCATGTTACCACCAATAAAACTTGGCTGACCAACATGAAAGGAGTTAGGCTTAGCTTAACCTTCCCCTTGCACTTGTCTTTCCCTGCCAGGCATTGGGCAGCTGCGGTGAAAGCAAACAGCATGGTGACTTCCCTTAAAGAAAAAAGTTTGACGGCAAATAGAAACAAGAAAAGGAATAATTGGCCGAGAAATATTGTTATGTTTCGTTTTAGGCCCTTGTTTTTCCAAACCTCGACAAGGTTCTTCAGGTAAAGGTAAATTAGTAATGTGGAGAAGAGGAAAGCCAAGAAAGCTATCAGTGCCCCTATATTGATTGCCAGCAAGAAAGGGGAGGTGGCGATCAAGTGTTTCAGATCTCCCCCGCCAATCCCAGTTTTAGTGAAAATTATAAGGGAACCAATAAACAGGGAGGAAACAGCTGCTAGAAAAACTAAAAAGTATGATAGCCCCCGTCCTTGAACCAAGAAAAAGAAGGTTCCTTCCAAGAAAACTATAATGTTAAACAAGTTAGGGATTTTCCCGGTTAGGTAATCCATTATCAATGCTAAAAAAGAATTAGCTAATAGGGCTCCTGTAAGAGCCGTTAAGGAAATCGGGACAATGAGCTTGGTGAATTGAAGGCTAACATGATTCATCGCCTACATAACCCCCCATAAGTATTGCAAGGAAATTATGTAGATTGCTAAGTAAATCGGAACCATTTTAACCGGGGAATCATAAACAATGAGGCTCATTGTGGATGTGTGTATACATATGAACAAGGAAAATATTATTAGTAAGGGGTTTGAAGAGTGAACACTTACAGGGTGAAGCACAAATAGGCCTTTTTCAACTATCTTTATGATTCCTCCACAGATGATTGAAAAGAAAATGTTTATCACCCTTATGTTCCAGATCTTCGACTTTATGAGGTTTAGCCTCATTTTCAGTAGTTCGTTGTCTTGAGAAATGTTTGTAGCTAAGTTCCTTAGTTTCCTACCTAGTTCAGTTGGCGAAAGCCTTGAAGACCTCTGGATTAAATCGAAAAACCTGCCTATTTCTTCATTGCTGTCTTCCTTGATTTTTTCCATGACATGGTAGAAGGTTTTGTCGCTATATCTAAGTAGCCTAACAGCTTCATTGATGGATTTAGTTAGTTCACCATAGTTTCTTCCAGTTATACCTAGGAGAGAATTCTCAGGTGTTTTGCCCGCCTCAAGTTGCTCGCTTAAGTCAAGTAGGAACCTAACTAGCTCTTCTCTCTCCCTTATCTTCCTTGAAAACCCATCTTTCAATTTAGGGATCTTCACTAAGGAGCTTCCTCCCTCTTTTTAAGCAGAAACTTGTAAAGGTGCAGAATAACAAGGATGTAGAGCAAGAGGGCCATGGTAATTTCCTGTAACTTAATAGGTTTGAGCAGGGTGAAAACACAAATTGACAGGGCGACGATGAAGCCAAACGTCGTTAGGAAAGTTATTTTGCCATCTATTTCCCTTGTAGTTCTCCTTATTTCGTTTCTTATCAGGTTCCTCACATATTTCAACTCTATTTCAGTTCTCTTCTCCAGAATGTTTTGATCGAATGCCGACAGGGCAATTGAAGGAAGTTTCTTTCGGATTGTAGGGGATAAGCTAGTTTCTGAGTATTCCTCCAGAGCCCTCACAGGGCTGATTCCTCTAATCATTGTTTTGAAATAAATCTTGCGGAAATCTTCATTATAGGGAGGAATAAATCCCTTTGCAACGAACTTTATGCTTTCTATTACGCTTCCAGTCGTGTTGAGGGCTAAAGTAAATTCTTCGAGGGCGAAGTAAGAGTTGCTTTCCTGGAACATCATGTTTTGATGAAACCTGTAGGAGACATAGGAGGGATAAAGTGAAAAATAAGTTGTGAGGAAGAATGTAAGTGAAAGAAAAACACCTAGAACAGTTAGTTTAGAGGCGAGGAGTATTGCAAGGGATGCCGTTAGACATAGGATGAACACCATGCTTGACAATTCTGTTGCATTAATTTTCTTGTTCCTTAAAAGATAGGGAAGATTTAAGGGATAGGTTTTAGAGGAGAAAAAATAGATAGGGGTCGCATTAATCCTCTTGCACAGCGAAACAAACAGGGAATTGTCCATTACCCCCATAGACTTCTTCCTCCCTTGAAGAATTTGTTGGCTTCAAGGGCCACTGTTTCATAATCAAGTTTTCCCTCCAAGGCAAGTCTTTTAAGGAACTTTTCATAGGTTTCCATTTCTTTTTCAAATTCAGCCTTGGAGAACCCGTACTGTCTCCTAAGTTCCTTAACGGCCGGAGAGTCATAGAGGCTAGGCAACCCCATAACGTATTCACCTTCCTCCCTGTCCCAGCTGAAGACCTGCACGAGCCCTCCATCACCTATTTCCACCACATGAGTTAGTTTTCTTTTAATTAAGGCGCCCTTTCTCTCCTTATTGAGCCCGATTATAACGTCAACAGCCTTCAATTCCCTTAAACCAATGCCCCACCTCTCCCATTTAGAGATAAGGTTTCCAATGGTTTTTGAGAAATGGGTTGTGGCGAGAACCCACTTGAAACTCTCACAGCAGAGTATAAATGACTTGGCTTCTTCAGCCCTCCTGATTTCACCGATGAAGACAAGGTCAGGGTTCTCATGTAACAAGTTATATATTATCTTCTGTTTTTGGTAGACGTTCCCCCCGCTTTCAAGGGAAGGTATCTCATAGTAAACGTGGTGTTTCCCTATTATGGATAGGTCAGGTGTTTCCCTTGCTTCCTCAACCGTGATTATCCTTGAATCAGGTGGAGTGAAACACAAGAAACTGTTGCATAGCGTTGTTTTACCGCTGCCTGTTTCTCCAGCTATGAGCATGCTGGACCTGTTGCAGAAAAGGAACAAAAGATATGCTGCAACTTCTAAGCTAATTGTCCCATTTACTATTAGCCTCGTTAAAGCAAGTTTCCTGATGTTCAGGTTTCTGAAGTCAATGTTAGGCTTAGTTATAGGCTCAATGGCGATACTGGCTCTAACCTTGAAATACTTGCTATTCAAGTCAACCTTGCTAGTTGGATTCAAGTAGTCTAGCTTAGCGTGGGTTGAAGTCGTTATTATTGTTTGAAGCCTCTCAAACCTTTCCTCGTCCAGAAAGAGGTTCTCCACAATGCACCTGCCGAATTCCGCATCATCCACATAAACGTTCTCCCCCATGACCCCATATATTTCATTAATCGATGAGTCTGAAATTAATGGGAAAATCTCCCTATACTTCGTTGACCTTACAGCGCATTCAAGGGTGACACGGGGTATAAGCCTCCACTGTTCCTTCTTAAGCTTCTCTTTTAAAAGCACTTCAGCCTCTTTCTTCCTGACCTCCAAAACCTCGTCGAAATCAAAGCTTGAGGACAAGTCAAATTCATCGTAATTGCTTAGCTCCTCAGCAGCCTCAACAACGACATTCTCTACCCCGTACAGTCTGGAGGGGGGAAGTATCCTTACGATGTTTTCATCGGTGTAGCCATTGTTTTTGAAGAACTGTAAGATCCACCCGTGAACCTTTCTTTCACCCACCTTTTCTCCCAAGGATAGGGTACAAGGGGAATGGGTTCTCTTTATTTTTCTCTGCCTTATCTTAACCTCAAAAATCCTGTCGTATGCAGCGGAACCTAGTTTAACGTACTTTTCTATGTTTTCCCTGACGAAACAGTCTTTACATAGTTTCTTCAGGCTTTTCTTAAACCAGTCTTCCCTGTCCCAATTAATAAATGACATATAAACATGCAAGGGATCATTCCAGATTTTCTTTATGGTTCCCCTTATTTCTTCC
>JAOZGF010000203.1 GCA_027491845.1 Thermoproteota archaeon
AACCTTGATTTCACGGTCAACAATATTTTCGCCATGTGTGATGAAGCTCCGAAGCAAGGCCCCCCGTTTATTTTGATTTCATCCCTAAACTTGGTTATTCTTCCAGGTATGCCTGCAACATCCAACGTTGTTATTGCGTTTTCAGTTGCCATTACAAGATTGCTCATTACTTCAGGAATTAACTTTATGAAAAATGGGTTGCTTCTAAGTTTGTCCAGCGCAACTCTAATGTTGGAGAGAACCCTGCCTTTCTCGAGCGAACTACCTGTCTCGCTTAACATGTCCTCACAAAAAGAACAATCAATAGGGAGTTTTCCATATATCTTTCTATGGCTTGTGCATCCTAGTTTCTTAGCCCTATAGCGAAAGCAAAACTTACATATAGCCTCAAAAATCAATGAGGGATGGGCGTCCTCCATTATCAATGAAGACAGGTTAGAAGCCAGTTTTTTAATGTCTCTAGACAAATATTTATCTAAATATTTATCTGAGCCATTGCAAGAAAGATAATTACTGACAGCCGCCTGAGTTACCCCTAGTTCCCTAGATATTTTTAATTGTTTCAAACCATACTTTGTAGATAATATTTTGGCTGTTTCTTTCCTTATAAGAGGCAAAATCTCCTTCACTATTATTTCGCAGGGAGTTCTCAATTTGTTCAACCTAAAAAGCAACTACCTTAAAAAAATTAACTAATAAGACATATAAATAATTTATATTTTCACTTATAAGTTAGTGATACGGATAAAATTTAATAGTTAACTTACCAAAAAACTGGAGCACAAGTTCTTTCACGCAATTCTTCCCTAAACCAGTATGTAGCCAACACTGAATCAAGGTAAGAGGGAGTATAATTGATTGAAATCGATGGAGGGATTTTAGAGGGAGGAGGTCAACTTTTAAGGGTTTCAGTTGCTTTGGCTGCCACGCTGAACACCTCTGTCAAGGTAACTAACATAAGGGCTAAAAGAAAGCCCCCTGGTTTAAAACCTCAACACATTGCGGCTTTAAAGGCAATTTCTCTTATCTCAAACGGAAAATTAGAGAACGCCTACCAAGGATCAAGTGAGATAACTTTTCACCCCTCAAAACTGGTTGGAGGAACCTTCAACATCAACATAGGGACCGCTGGAGCAATAAGCTTGGTTTTGCAGGCCCTTATACCTGTCACCCTGTTTGCATCCAGGAAAGTCAACCTAACAATCAAAGGAGGAACCAATGTTAAATGGTCTCCTCCCATGGACTACTTTGAAAACGTGCATATACCAATTATTAAGCAGCTTGACGCTGAAGTTTCAGTTGAAACGGTTAGGAGGGGATGTTACCCCAAGGGCGGAGGAATCGTGCATGCCATCATTAAACCCGTTGAGGCCCTAAAACCCCTTGTTTTAAGTGAAAGAGGTGAAGTGGAGAAGATAAATGGAATTGTTTTCTGTGAAAAACTCCCTAAACACATTGCTGAAAGAGAAAAGAGATCAGCTGAAAATAAATTAAGCGAAGAAGGATATGATGCAGAGATATCTGTTAAAACAGGCAACACAAGTTTTTCTCCTTGTACAGGGATAGTTTTATGGGCTTTAACCGAAAATAAATGCATTTTGGGGTCAGATTCCCTAGGTGAGAAAGGGAAGCCTGCCGAGAAAGTTGGTGAAGAAGCGGCAAAGCAACTTATTGATGAACTAAAAAGCAACGCGACCGTTGACATTTACATGGGAGACCAAATTCTTCTTTATCTAGCTTTAGCAAGTGGAGAATCCGAAGTCCTTGTCAGAGAAGTTACTTTGCACGCAAAAACGCAGATATACATTTTAGAGAAGATTTTAAAGGCTAAATTTGAGGTTAAAAATGAAAATGGTTTGAAGAGAATCCATGTGAAGGGCATAGGTTTTACAAGGTAAACTTATTGAATGAAAAAGTTGCTGAGGGTAATTTAACGAAGTAAACCGCAGACGATCATTCTCAATTCCCTTCGTCCAGTTGGAAAATAGCCTCATCCATCGTCGCCAAGAGATTCTGTTCTCATCACTCTTATATTGGTGTTGCTTATGCTTTATTTGAATTATTTCATGATGTTGCGATAGCTGAGAGACATGGTTTTAGAATAGAAGGATAATTTTTATCAAAGGTTAATTATCTTTGCTTTTTAGTTCCGGAAGCATTTACTAATGAAAATAAATTTTTCTTCACAAAAATATCCGTGCGAAATACCTGGAGGTTCCTTCAGCATTTTCAGTTTTCAGGCGTCCTGCGAACTTAAATCAACGCAACCTGATTTTAACTTGGCTTAGCCTTTTACACGATGGCCCCCTACATCTTTACATCTTGCAATGCTCATTCTTATTATCGTAAGATTAACACGGTAACACTTCATGGTTACAAGCCTTGCAAGAATGAGTTCTGCATCTCTCACTGCCCATCCATGTATTCTTTTCATCCTTCTCCTCGGAGGACATGAGGGTTGAAATCATGGAAGGAATAAAACAACTGGAGTAAACCCACTAGAGTAACCCATTGCCTCACTGCCTATAACACTTATTTAACCGAAACAAGTAAAGTTATTAAGACTTAAAGTGGGGTTGAAAGGAGTTGTATAACCAAAAAGCGAACATTGTTCTCCTAAACATTCACTTAACCTTTTAAAAAGGGAAAAGATAAGGGAGCCATAAATTAAGTTAACAAACATTAAAGTTATGGTAAAGTGAGGCTTGTAGAGGGGAAATGTTATTTAAACATTTCACTAAGGCTTGTGAAGAAATTCAGAGCACGAGTAAGAGACTTAAAAAAATAGAAATTCTAACTAGGTTATTTAAGGAAGCAGGTGAAAAAGAAATAGGCCCTTTAACACGTTTATTGCTGGGTAAAATCGTTGAGAAAGGTGAAACGAAGGTAGGCGTAAGCGGAGGGATAATTTGGAATACCTTGAAGAAAACCTTTGAATTTGAAAAGGAAACTGTTGTTAAAGCCAAGAAAAAAGCAGAGGACTTCGGCTCCCTTGTCAGGGCAATCATGGAGGAGGCCTCATTAAGGAAGAAACAGCTTGAACTTATGCAGGAGGAACTGACGGTTTCATCCGTTTATAATCAACTGAGGAAGCTTATACTCCTTTCAGGCCAGGGCTCAAGAATAAAGAAAGAAAATCTCTTGGGCTCTATGCTTTTAAGGTGTTCTCCGCTTGAAGCGAAATATATGGTTAATATCTTGATCGGCGATCTAAGGATAGGTGTTTACGAGGGCCTGATTGAGCAAGCTCTTTCCTCAGCCTTCAAGCTGAGTGAGGAAAACGTTAGGAGGGCCCACATGTTGTCCGGAAGCCTGCCTCTCGTAGCTGAGAAAGCTAAGAAGGAAGGCAGAAAAGGAGTCTTAGGGCTTGGATTAACGCTCTTTAAACCCATTAAGCCAATGCTTGCGATTAACGTCGATAGGATTGAGGAAGTTTTCAAGATAATCAAGGGCAAAGTGATTTTCGAATTTAAACTTGACGGGGCTAGGGTTCAAGTACACAAAAAAAATGGTGAAGTCAGGGTTTTCAGCAGGAGACTTTCAGACCTAACTCAAAGCCTTAAAAATATTTCCAATTACGTTAAAGAGAATTATGAAGCAAAAAGCTTCATATTGGAAGGAGAAGTTATCGCATTAGATGAAAAGGGAAACATGGCGTCTTTCACAGACCTTATGAGGCGGTTTAGAAGGATAAGAGAAGACATCAAGACACATAAAAAGGTAACTTTAAAGCTTGTTCCCTTCGACCTACTTTACCTTAACGGAGAAGCACTGATAGACACACCCCTCCTGGAGAGGAGGGAAAAACTGGTTGATCTTGTTGGCGAGGATGCAATAGGCAGTTTGTTGACAGATCAGGTGGATGACGCTAAAAAATATTTTGAGGAGTCCGTGTCCCTCAATAATGAGGGACTGATGGCTAAAAATCCTAAAAGCAAATACATGGTAGGCGTGAGAGGGAAGAACTGGCTTAAAATAAAGAGGTACAAAACAGTTGATCTTGTGATCGTGGCAGGTCAATGGGGTTATGGGAGGAGGAAGGGATGGATCAGCGATTATTTTCTAGCTGCAAGAAACAGTGAAACGAACGAGCTTGAAATAGTAGGGAAAACGTTCAAAGGACTAACTGATGAAGAATTTAACTGGATCACGGGGAAACTTCTTTCCGAGAAACTTTACGAGAGAGAAGGGATAGTTTACGTTAAGCCCACCATAGTTGTTGAAGTCGCATTTGACGAAGTTCAAGAAAGTAACCTTTACCCTTCAGGTGTAGCCCTCAGGTTTGCAAGAATAAAAAAAATTAGAATGGATAAGACACCTGAAGAAATAGACACAGTTAACTTACTTAAAAAACTAATTGGCAAGAGAATAATCAAGAACTAAATCCAAACTAGTTACATTTCCCTCAACGTCCTACTTTAAAGGAGCAAGCGAATAGTTCCTTGGAACATCTCCACGTTGGCTACTGAGAAGTTAAGAGAGCTAAAGGTTAAC
>JAOZGF010000219.1 GCA_027491845.1 Thermoproteota archaeon
TACCTCTTCAAGTTCCTTTAAGGAATGAATAACCTTCAACTTGTAGCCTGAGGGATGCACACCCCTTATGATTTTCGACGACCTGTAACCTATGTGAGGCATTTTTACGTTACCTTTAAACTTTCTCCTCACCTTGCTATCTGTGCCCCTGGGCTTCCTCCATCCTCCACGTATCCTCTTAATTTTCCAGGAGTCTTTCCTTACAAACCTTAATTTTCTGTTTCTTTTCCTCCTTATAATTTCCTTTAATTTTTCAGGAGTGATTTTTTCTTTTTTCATGTTGCTTTCCTCCTGGATTTGCTGTATACGTATATTCCATCCATGAAAACCCTGGGATCCTTCCTTTTTATCTTTGTTGCGTTCTGTATGTTGGCTGCTGTTTGCCCCACCTTCTCTATGTCTATTCCTTCAATGATTATGTCTTCTTTCTCGATTCTTACGTTAGTTCCTTCAACGATTCTAGCTATCCTTGGTTTTTTTTCATGGAGGAAATTCTTTATCAATACCTTATCCTTTTCAACCGAAACCTCAATGGGGAAGTGTGAGTAAACTATTTTCATTTTGTATGTGAAGCCGTTGGTTACCCCTTCAAACATGTTTAGAATGTGTGACTTGATGGTGTTGAAATATGCTTTAGCTTTTTTGTTTGGGAAATAGGTTTTTAAGAGTATCTGGTTTTCTTTCTTTGTTAAAATAATTTTTTTTTCATCATACCTCCTACTTATTTCTCCTTTTTTTCCTTTAACCCTTATTTCACCTGGTTTAATTTCCACTTGGACATGTTGCGGGATAACTATTTTGTCAGTTATCACGAATTCAACCATTGTTTCCCACCTTTAAAATCAATACACGAAGGCAAGTAGCCTGCCTCCAATGCCAAGTTCCTTGGCTTTTTTATTGGTCATCACTCCCCTCGACGTAGAAATAATTATTATCCCCATGTCCTTAGCAGGAAGGATCTTCTTTTCCCATTCCACAATTTCTTTCTTCTTTACAGGGAATCTCGGCCTAATGACCCCGCAGTTGTTTATTCTACCCATCAGCGTTATCCTAAACTTGCCGCCCTTTCCATCGTCAATGTGTTCGAATTCCCCTATGTAGCCTTCCTCCTGCATTATTTTCAGAATTTCCGCACAGAGTTTTGATGTAGGGTATATTATGCATTCTTTTCTTCCAATTACCTCGTTATTCTTTATGGTTGACATGAGGTTTGAAACCAGGTCGGACAACTTCCATCTCCTATTTAAAAAATGCCCTAACTATACTTTTTCCAACCCATTTTTGGAGCTAATTCCCTGAAGCATTGCCTGCAAAGCATTAAACCATATTTTCTGATTATTCCTCTTCCTTTTCTCCCGCATCTGCGGCACGCGATATCCTTAGGCTTAGTTAACCTTCTCGACATTAAGCCTTCACCGTGACACCCATTTTTTTCAGATATTTTATAACTTCGTTTTTAGTTACTCTATGTTTCTCTGGAACCCTAGATCTCTTTATTTTTCTTTTTTTAACTCTGAATCCAGGTCTGTCGAAGTTTACGGTTACATCTAAACCTATGACGCCTAGGTTTGGGTCATATTTCATTCCAGGTATTTCTATGTGTTCCTCTATGCCGAAACTGAAGTTCCCATATTTGTCAAGCGAGGATGAACTTATAACTTTGTTTTTAGCCTCAAAAAGTTTCTTCAGTATTTTCTCAGCCTTTCCACCTCTTAACGTGACCATACATGCTATTGGCTCCTTTTTGTGTATTCCAAAGTCCCTTATCCTCTTTTTAGCCTTCCTTATAGCTGGCTTTTGACCTGCGATGCTTTCAAGTATCTTAGCCCCCTTTTCAAGTTTTTCACCTGAGGTTCCTATGCATGAATGCAGGATTACTTTCTCTATCCGTATCCTTCTCATCGGGTTATTTAGGTTCGCCATTTAAATCACTTAAACTTTTAAGACGGGTTTTCCGCGTCCCACAGTAAAGACATATGTTTTAACTGTTGAGATTTTTTCTCCATTGCAGGAAATCGTTACTTTACCTTTTTTACCTGGTTCAATTTCTTCTATGATTCCTTTAATCCCTGAATGTCTTCCTTCAACAACTTGAGCATAGGCGTCAGGGGAAAACTTAAGGTGGTCAAGGATTGTTTGGCTTGGAACTTCTATCAATAGGGAGTCAAAGGTTTTATACTTGTCTTCTAAAGGCTTCATTGGGTCTTTAACTCTAATTAAGATGTTTCTTCCGTCATGGAGGTTTAACTGTATGTTTCCTTTTTTCTGGGTTGTTTTTCCCTCTATCCTGCAGATCTTTAAGTTTTTTTCTTCCGGAGGTATTTTTATCGGGCCTATTGTGTTCCCCTTTAAGGGGACCATTCTAAGGCAGAGTTCCAGTTCCGGGATTTCAACAACATCCATTAGCCCGACGGGGAAACTTGGATCTGTTCTTTTAACTCCATCGATGAGTACGTAACCGCTTTTTATTATTTTTTTAGCTTCTCTAGCGACATCAGCCTGTTTCAATATGTCTCTCACTAGTATGAGTAACGGATAACTTCTATCTTTTCTGTGAGGCCCTGGGGACGGCTTAACAATCCACTTATGGGTTTTCCTAGTTACCTTCCACGTCTTTGGCGCTGCAATTCTTTTCAAATGTCTAGACGTCACTTAAACCATCCTATATAGCTTTTCTCCTTTCAATTATTTCTTTCCTGAATTTATCCTTGAGATCTAGCTTTGTTATCATCACCTTAGAAGGATGAATAGGCACTTGGACCTCGGACTGATCTGATTTTTTCCTCTTTGCACCGTCTACGTATATCCTTACTTTTTTTAAGTCAACCCTTATTACTTTTCCTTCAACCCCTGAAAAGTCCCCCCTTACAATTAGGACGGTGTCTCCCTTTCTCACCGGCAGCCTTTTCACCCCATGTTGCGCTTGAAGTCCATTTGCCAATGGCGCTGTAACAAATTTCTGCCTAATGTGTAGTGGCGCATTGAAATAGTATTTTCTCTGTTTCCTGGGATGCTTAGACCTTGGTCTATTCATTTTTTACACAACCATAGACGCTAACTTTGAGAGTTCAGGCCACCTCTCAATTACTTCCTTTGCCACAGGACCCCTAATCTCCGACCCAATTGGCGACCCGTCAGGGTTAACAAGGATGGCTGCGTTGTCTTCAAACATTATCCTCATGCCATTTCTTCTCCTGTACGGCTTCCTTTGCCTTATAATGATTGCCCTCATCACTTGTTTACGTAGGCTTAGTTTACCTTCTTTAACGGTTACGCTTACCATGTCCCCCACTGTTGCTGAGGGAAGCCTGTTAAGCCGTCCTTTCCTACCCATAACACCAATTATTTGAAGTGTAGCGGCCCCTGAGTTGTCTGAACATTTTACCTTCGATCCCACCTGAAGCCCTTCACTATATTTAATCCTTGAAACAGCCCCTCTCTTCCTTTTTATCCCTTTAGACATTATTTCTCACCACTCCCCTCAACTTTCCCTACAACGACAAAGCTCTTAGTCTTACTAAGCCTACGTGTTGACAAGGCCTTCACAACATCGCCTTTTTTAACTTCTATACAGGGAGGGACATGTACTATGTGTCTAGCTCTCCTCCTTTCATATCTTCTATATTTTCTTACATAATGAAGATAGGTGACTTCTATAACGGCGCTTTTCTCCATTTTGTCACTAACAACTTTTCCTATTAACGCCTTCCTTCTAACCCTGAGTTTCCCATGCCAAGGACACTTTATATCGCTACATTTCTTTGCAGGTGGCTTCACACCTAAATCTTCCATTTTTTACCGCCTTATCTTTTTTGTTAGTCTTTCTTCAGGCCTACCGACAATTTTTT
>JAOZGF010000222.1 GCA_027491845.1 Thermoproteota archaeon
AGTGATCATAGAGACTGACAAAAACACTTTGCCAAGGGAAACAGTGGAGCTCCTTAAAGGCCTGTGTAATCCTGCTAAGCAGGGGCCTCCGCCGTTAAAACCGTAAACAATAAATAGTTCCAACGTGGATTTCGTAATAGTTTGAGTGATGCCAATGAATTTAAATAGCGCTGTCATCTGGTTTAAAGAAACTAGGCCTCACTTCCTTTTGTTAACTCCTGTCATAGTTTGCCTTGGAACAGTTATAGCCTGGAAAGACGGTTTCTTCTCCACCAAAAACTTTTTGCTTGCCTTAGCTGGAATGCTCCTCCTACACATTGGCGTGAACACCCTGAACGATTACTTTGATTATGAGAGCGGGAGGGACATAGGTGCTCACAGAACCCCTTTCAGCGGAGGCAGCGGAATACTTCCAAACAAACTGCTTAAGCCAAAAAACGTTTACTTCTTCGGTTTAACGAGCCTTTTACTTGGAGTTACCGTGGGGTTCTACTTCATCCTGACAAAAGGGATACTTCTCCTTCCAATCGTCGTTGTAGCTGCCTTTTCAGCCTATTTCTACACAACCCACATCTGTAAAGTTCCAGTCGGTGAAATCGTTACAGGGATGAACTTCGGCCCTTTAGCCGTGCTTGGCTCTTATTTTGTACAAACAGCCACATACAGTTTTGAGGCCCTTATTGCCTCAATTATCCCGGGCCTATTAGTCGGTAACTTGTTGTTGTTGAACCAGTTTCCAGATGTAGAGAAAGACAGCATGGTTGGAAGAAAACACTTAGTTATAGTTTTGGGCAGAAGAAAGGCCAGCTATCTCTTTTCATCCATAATTATTTTAACCTACCTGTGGCTTATTCTCTCCATAATGTTCAATGTTCTGCCTTCAACAACAGTAATCGGCCTGGCAACTATTCCACTTGGTTTCAAGTCAATAAAGGTCTCCTTAACCAGTTATGAAGACATGCAGGGACTCATCCCTGCGATGGCAAGCAACGTGATGAACACCCTTCTCACCCCTGCCCTGGTTTCAGTTGGTTACCTGATCTCAGGTTTCATTTAAGCCTGGGATTTAAGCTTTTTCATGGACTCAGCAATTCTGCTCAACCCTGTCTCAAGCTTTTCTCTCGGAACAGAGAACAGTATTCTAACGTATCCTTCCCCATACCTACCAAATGAACTACCTGGAACAGTGACAACATGTGAATCCGTCAAAATGCGCTCGCAAAAGTTTTGAGAGGACAAACCGGTTTCCTTTACGCTAGGAAAAATGTAGAGGGCCCCCCTGGGCTTAACAACCGAAACCATGTCCATTTCAGACAACATTTTATAGGCAAGGTCCCTGCGTTCAGAGTATTCCCTGACTATTTTTTGAAGGAAATCCAGGCCTCCTTCAAGGGCCGCTACACCTGCTTTCTGAACGAAAGACGTTGCACAAACGCTGAAGTACATCTGAAGCTTAGTCATTTGATTTATTATTTCTTCGCTTGCAGCCACATATGCCAAACGCCAACCAGTCATCCCATATGTTTTAGAGAAACTATTTAGGGTTATAACCCTGTCCTTCAACCCCTCAAAGGAACCAATGCTGTAATGTTCCCCGTCATAAATGAATTTCTCATACACTTCATCGGATAAAATGTATATGTCGTTCTCCACGGCGAAATCAGCTATTTCTTCAAGGTCCTTACGATCCAGAACAGAGCCAGTGGGGTTACAAGGCGAGTTAATCACGAGAAGCTTTGTTTTTTCAGTCGTCTTCCTTTTGAGATCTTCAATGCTAACCTTAAACTCGTTTTCCATCTTACATTCAACTTCCACAGGCCTGCCGCCTGACAAGACAACGTGCGGAATGTAAGCAACAAATCCTGGAGTAGGAATCAGCACCTCGTCTCCTTTGTCCACAATCGTCCTTATAGCTAAGCCCATCGCCTCGGTCCCGCCTGCGGTGACTATTATCTCCCTGTCAGGATCAACGTCCATGCCGTTTTCTCTCTTTAATTTCTTTGATATGGCCTCACGCAGTTCAGGCAGGCCCTTATTAGGAGTGTAAAATATGTATCCTTCATCCAATGCTTTCTTAGCTGCCTCAATGATGTGGGGTGGAGTTAGAAAGTCAGGCATGCCTAGTCCAAGGTTTATGGAGTCAGGCATCCTTGCACTAAGCTCAAACATTTTGCGAATGCCTGAAACATCTATTTGATCCAGTGCACGGGATAACTTCATAAAAACCACCACTAAAGCTATTCCTCCCTCAACTAAAAAACCTTCTCTTTAACTTGTATCAAACAAATCTTTCTCCTCATTTCTCCTTCAGAAGCTCTATTAAGGCTGGGACAACTTCAAATAAGTCTGAAACTATGCCTACATCGGCTATGTCGAAGATCGGGGCATTCCTGTCCTTGTTGATGGCGACAATGAACTCTGAGTTCTTCATGCCCATGACGTGTTGAGTTGAACCGCTGATGCCTATGGCCAAGTAAAGCTTCGGCTTAACTGTTTTCCCAGATTGACCAACCTGCCTTGTCTTAGGAAGCCATCCACTGTCAACAATGGGCCTTGAAGCAGCAAGGACCCCTCCAATTGCTTCAGCAAGTTCCTCAACCAACTTTATGTTTTCCCTTTCACCTATACCCCTTCCAACCGAAACAATTAATTCAGCCTGAGAAATATCTATGTCAGCTATCTCTGGTTTAACGTACCTGACAAATCTTGTCCTCGGCCTCCCAAGCCTAGGGGTTATTTCGACAATTTGGGCCTTCCTTTCAGTTTTCTCAGCAGGCCTAAAAACAGTGGGTCTCAGGGTAACGATGTAGCTTTTATGGGGCTTAACCTGTAACTCCACGTTCACCTTTCCCCCGTAAACCTGTCTCGTAACCTTAAGGCCTGAATCGATTAGTTCTAGGTCTATGCAGTCCGTTGCCAGCGGGAGGTTTAAGCTCATCGCCACTGAAGGCGCGAAATCCATGCCCGTAGCAGTATGCCCAATCAAAACCAATAACGGATTTTCCTCTTCAATTAAGCCCTTCAAAGCATCCTTATAGCAATCTAAGCAATAATGCTCAAGTTCCCTGTGTTTCAAGTAATACACTTTATCCATGCCAAACCAACTGGCTTCCTCCACAAGATCACTTATTCCGTATCCAAGAATAGCTAGAGACACCCTGTAACCAGCCTGGCCTGAAAGTTGTTTGGCCTTCCTTAACATTTCAAGGGTAACTTCCCTTAACTCCTTCCCCCTGTGCTCAGCTACGACGAGTATTTCCCTCTCTCTAACCACTTAGAACACCCTTCTCCCTCAGTATTTCAATAAGTTTTCTTGAAACTTCTTCGGCAGATCCCTCCAAGAAATTCGTTTCTTTCTTCACTATTGGACGATACATTCTGCGGACAACCATTTTCCTCTCGTCTAAAACCGCCTTTTCCTCCATTCCCAGGTCGTTCAACCCTAAAACCCTTATTTCCTTTTTTAGGGCGGACCTAAGCTTAAGGAGTGACGCGTACCTCGGCTGATTTATGCCTGTCTGAACGGTAAATAGGGCGGGAAGATCAACCTCAACCTCCTCCTCAACGCCTGCTTCAAGCTCCCTCCTAACCACGGCAATCTTCTTGTCAGGCAGAAGCTCTAGCTTTGTGATAATTGAGGCATGCGGTAGATTGAGCAGTTCTGCAAGAAAGGCTCCTGTCAGGGTATAGTTGTCGTCGAAGGCCTGCACGCCGCAGAGTATCAAGTCGTACTCCAAGTCCTTGACCACTTCATAAATTACCTTTGCAGTCAAGTAAGGATCGAACTCCTCTGATTCCTCGCAGTGTATGAGAATCGCTGAATCAACGCCTTTAGCATAGCATTCCCTTAACAAGAACTCAGGATCCCTTTGTTTAGAGCTCAAGGTTACAGCGAAAACCTTACCTCCAAACTTCTCCTTTATTAAGAGGCCCTCCTCTAGGGCGTAGTTGTCCCATTCGTTTATCCCGTACTTTAATTCCTCCAAGTTTATGCCTGAGCCGTCTTCCCTTATAGTTATGTCTTGTTCGCGGAGTGGAACCGGCTTAACGAGGACAACAACGTTAACAGGCATTACCCTTAACCTCTTAATAAATGGTTTGTTCTTTGGAAAAATAGAAAACTTATAAAAAAATTTAAGATGTGAATAAAGACCAAGAAACAAGGGAAGGATTGAAAAGGAAATCCTTTTAAGATAAGCTCAAAACATTGTGGAGGCGTCAAGAAACACGAAATAAAAAAGAGAAATAAGAAGAATGGAGAGGCTGCCTAAATGGATGTCATGTTGGTGGGGTACATTTCACTCATACCTGTTTCAGTGGCTATCGCGCTTGTTTTAGCAATATACCTGACCAGAAAGATATCCAGGATGGAACAAGGAACACAGAGAATGGTTAAGGTGCATAGGGCGATTAGGGAGGGATCCTCAGCTTACTTGAAAAGACAATATAAGGTCGTCCTAGCGATATTGTCCCTTATAACAGTGGCCCTCTACGGAGCCATAGACTTCCCCCACAACAACGGAATACCCTACGTCTCAGCAAGCTTCATGCTGGGAACAATATCTTCCCTGATAGCAGGATACATATCAATGGATGCAGCTACCAAGGCAAACGTTGTAACCGCAAACTCGGCAAGGGAAAGCCAGAGCAAATCGCTAAAAATAGCCTTTCATGGAGGCTTCGTCCTCGGAATAACCGTTGTAGCCATGAGCTTACTGGGAGTCGCTGGACTCTTCTTCCTTTACTGGTGGGTTAACAACTGGCAAAACACAATGAAGATACCTGAATTAATAATGGGCTATGGTTTCGGGGCTAGCCTAGCTGCTTTGTTCGCCCAGCTAGGCGGAGGAATCTACACCAAAGCAGCTGACGTTGGTGCAGACCTAGTTGGAAAAGTTGAGGCAGGGATACCTGAAGACGACCCAAGGAACCCTGCTACAATCGCGGACAACGTGGGGGACAACGTAGGTGACTGCGCTGGCAGAGGAGCTGACTTGTTCGAGTCAATAAGTGCTGAAAACATTGGGTCAATGATAATAGGGGCAGGGTTGTTTGCCGCAACAGAAAACCTGTTTTTCCTGCTTTACCCTGTCATTGCGAGGGCAATAGGCTTGCTTGCGACAATTGTCGGGGCAGCGGCTGTCCAGCCGAAGGAAAACGAGGCCCCCATAGCTTCACTTAGAAAAGGCTTAATCGCGTCAACCATTATAATAGCAGTTGTGTTTTACTTTGCAACAACACAAATGCTCGGGCCACACAGCGAGCTCCTGTATTACGCGTCATTAACCGGGTTAATAGCTGCACTGGCAATTGAAGTTGTTACGGAGTACTACACTGGGGAGCACGGGCCTGTGAAAGAAATAGCTGAGGCAGCTAAAACAGGTCCAGCAACAAACATACATCTAGGGCTGTCAGTTGGAATGGAGGCAACCGCCCTACCTGTCATAATAGTTCTCGTAGCCTTAGGAGTATCCTATGTCTTCGGGACAATGTACGGGGAAGCAATAGGCATAAATCCACATACTGGAGGGGTCTACGGGACAGTTACAGCGACGATAGGGATGCTTTCCCTAACGGGAATAATCCTTGCAATGGACGGTTACGGGCCAATAGCCGATAACGCTGGAGGAATAATTGAAATGGGCGGAGTGGAAAAGGATGTCAGGGAAGAAACAATGGAGGCCTTAGATGCAGCTGGAAACACGACAAAAGCACTAGCTAAAGGATTTGCAATGGGTTCAGCGGCCATGGCGGCCCTACTGTTGTTCCAAGCATACGTCGACGTTGTAAAGATAGATGTATTCAACCTAATAATGCCCTCAACCCTAATAGGACTAATAATAGGGGCAATGATCCCGTTCCTCTTCAGCAGTCAAGCCATAAAAGCCGTTGGAAAGGCTGCACAACAAATGATAATGGAAGTAAGGAGGCAGTTCAAAGAAATACCGGGGATACTTGAAGGAAAAAATCCGCCTGACTACGCCAGATGCGTAGAAATATCCACAGCTGCAGCCCAAAAACAAATGATAGTTCCAAGCCTCATAATACTCATAGCCCCCATTATAACAGGCTTACTCCTCGGACCCCTGGCCGTAGGAGGACTACTAATAGGCGTCACGGCATCGGGAATCATGCTTGCCTTCACACAAAACACTGCAGGTGCAGCATGGGACAACGCGAAAAAACTGCTTGAAAAAGCAGGGCTAAAGAAGACAGACCAACACAAGGCAACTGTCGTCGGAGACACTGTCGGCGACCCGTTAAAGGACACGGCAGGTCCAAGCATACACGTTGTACTCAAGCTAGTTAACAATGTAGCCATAGTTTTCGGGGCACTATTCCTACTTTACTCCCTAAACCTACTGCCATAAACTTTTTTTATTCACAGACAAAATCAGCTAACTTAAATAACTTTTAAACAAAACATGGAAAGCATAACCTTAGAACTAGCTTAAGCAGGGTTAACATGAGTGAACGTCTTTCAGCGTATTGAGGCCTCCATCTTCAAGGAAGCCTTTACACAATTCCTTGAACCATTGGAATTATTATTTTAAGTAAGTTACATATCCAAATTGAGTGCTTACTACTTTCCCTTGCCTGCAACCACATCCCGCACAAGCTACCCTGCCTTATAACCATTAAGAAATATATCTTATCTCCCAAGCTCTACAAGGTGACCAGTATTGTTTTTGTGGAAAACAGGTTGCATAACCTATTCCGTGGTTCATACTGTTCGTACCGCCTGAAAACCCATTTCATTTAAGAAAACGCTGGAATAGTATGATTTAGCCGTTCATCCATCGTCCAAACACACATTTAATTTTAAAACTTTTCATTGGAGAAAAGTGGGAAACACTAAAATTTCCCTTCACAATATTGGTTTGCCTCATTAGCCTTATAAAGAGACTCAACGTGTTTTACATGTTGTATTTTCTCTTTACAACCGGCAAATGCAATCTCAATTGTGTTTATTGTGGAGGAAGCTTTAAAGAAAATGTTGTGCCTTGGAAAGTCAAGTATGACTTGGAGAAACTCAAGAGTTTTTTGGATGAAGACGATGAAGCTGCAATCGCCTTCTATGGAGGAGAACCCCTTCTAAACACCGACTTCATAAGGAAAGTAATAGATGAAGGAATTGGTGGAAGATACATTATCCAGACAAACGGTTTGCTTGTGAACAAACTTGAACCTAGGTATTGGATGAAAATGGACACGGTCCTCTTATCCATAGACGGACGAAGGAAGGTAACGAACCTGTATAGGGGCAACGGGGTTTATGAAAGAGTTATCACTTCAGCCCGTTACCTCCGTAAATTAGGTTTTAAAGGCGACCTAATAGCTCGCATGACAGTTTCAGAGAGAACAAACATCTTCAAGGACGTCACGCATCTCATCTCAACCAAGTTGTTTGATCACGTGCATTGGCAACTAGACCTTGTGTGGAGTGACAGGTGGAGAAACCTTGAAAAGTGGGCTGAAGAAAACTATAAACCAGGCCTAAGAAGGCTTTTAAGGTTCTGGATAAACGAAATAGAGAAGGGAAGACTCCATGGGATAGTTCCGTTTACAGGCATCCTGAAAAACGCGTTGTTCAACGAAAAAAGTCCTGCCCCGCCATGTGAGGCGGGGACCAATGCGTTCGCGATTCTCCCAAACGGGAAAATAATTGCATGCCCAATAGCCATTGACGTTGAATGGGGCTTCTTGGGCACAATAGAAAGCTGTTCACCGAGGAAGTTAAAGGGAAAAGTTGAAATAGGAAGGCCTTGTGTCTCTTGCGAAATCTTCAGGTTTTGCGGTGGAAGATGCCTGTATTCCTATATGGAAAGGGAATGGAGCTTGGAGGCCTTTGAGAAAGCCTGCGATCTCACAAAGTTTCTGGTTGAAATATTGCTTAACGCCGAACCTGAGATATGGGGGTTACTAGGAAAAGGGAAGGTTAAACTAAACGAATTAAGATATCCTAAAACAAATAATTCAACCGAAATTGTCCCTTAAAGGCCATTATGCCCTGTTTCAAGCTTCATCAGCTTTTCAGCTTGCTTCACAGTCACGTATGGAAGCGAAAGTATCCTGCTGAATACCATGAACTGGTTGTAGGCGTCAACAGTTTCCTTCTTCCCATGAATTCGTTTAATTAATTTGTTTTCAACGATCTCTCTTCCTTCAGCTGAAAGGGAAACAAAGTTCCTAACTATTAATTTTCTCAGTAACGGATGAAAGACATGCGTCCTTCTAACAGTTATTAATCCCTCTCTCATTAACTTCTTCGTAGCTTGAGAGACTTCAAATGAACCAACGAAGATAGGCATCTTAAGCTGCTTTTTTCGACGTTTCTCTCCTCTTCCAGAACTGGAACAAGCCAGAAGGAAACTTAATTTTTCAACCAGGATTCTTATCTTCATTAGGTCAGGTATTTCCCTTCTATATAAGGATAGAAGGATCATTTCTTCAAGGGAAAATTCTTCTGTGAACAAGGGGAAACACGTAATACTCTGTATGACACAAGCTATACAAAACATGCATTGCCAATAAAAAAGTTTTTATCAAAAAAATGAAACAAAAGTTAAGGTAATTCCCTTGGGATTCCATGAAAACTAAGAGTAAATCGCTCACAGGTGACGCTGGAAAAAGAATTAACTCGTAACTTGCCATAAAGCTTAGATTTACCGTAGAAGTAAAAGCGTTGCCGATAAAGCCAGTGTGATTAGGCTGTCACTAACAGAGGCCTCAATAGGTATGGTGAAATTGTCTGGGTCCAACCCTCCCC
Organism: Thermoproteota archaeon; assembly: GCA_027491845.1. Taxonomy (GTDB): domain Archaea; phylum Korarchaeota; class JAOZGF01; order JAOZGF01; family JAOZGF01; genus JAOZGF01. The sequence goes on from JAOZGF010000222.1 coordinate 8,771, forward strand.
TGAAGGTTGCGATGGCCACGTAAAATGAAAATAGGATTATTAAAGGGAAAGTAATTAGATGGCAAACCATGACTGAAGCTAAGCCAAGCCAGCCTGAACGGGCTAGCGATCCATAGAGAAAGTAAACTGTGAATGCAGAGATCTCAAGCTGTATTAATTCGCTTTTTTGATGGGTTATTGATGACAGTTCAGGCTCAATGAGTCCATAGGCGAGTTTTGTTGTGGAGAGGGAGCCGAACATTGAACCCAGGTCCCCTAAGGACGTCATTAAGGCTGGATAAACTAGAAGCATTCCTGGAAATCTTTCAAATTGGCTTTTAATGCCTGAAAGAAGTGATCCAGCTATGCTTTCAAGGAAAACTGCGGTTAAGACCGCTAAGAAAGCTTCCTTAACGGTTCTCCAATATTTTTCCTCGTTTCTAAGCTCAGTTATCAGGGAAAGAATGAAAAAGCAGTATGCCAGGGTGAAAAGAGTTAAGAAAGTTTGACCTGTCCCTTGGAGGGCGAATACAAGGTATAGGGTTAAAATGTAGCAACTTGTAACCAGGACGTCCGCAATGGTGGAAGAGACGGGATAAATGAGTATGTCTGGGTTCAGCCCTTTTTTAAAGGACAGAAAGCCTTGAAGTGAGGTCAACGGTGTAGTTGCAAGTACGGAGAGGCCTTGAATCATCACGCAGGTTGTAACAATGGTGTAGAACTCATTTAAACCTGTCCTAAAAATTAGGCTGCTAAGAAAAAAAATTAACAGTCCGATTATGAGGCTAAAGAAGAAAGACAACGTGAAGATAGATGAAATTATCACCCTGTAATTAGGAGTATTTTTCCTTATGGTAGGTTTAATTAAGCCCAAGTGTAAACAAGTTGACAGTTTCCCTGAAAGGACGCCGTTAATTGCCCCCCTAGACCCTATCACCAGTGGATAAAGCATTAGCGTCCACGGCCTAGCCAGTGTTAGGTTTAGGTAGAAGGTGATCAGCACGCCGGCCAGGATGTCTCCCGCTGAAAAACTCAGCGCAATTAATGATTCTACCAGGACTTTAAGGTTTCGGGGGATCTGCATGCAGTTCACCGCAGAAAAAGCTTTTGAGGAGTTTTAACAGTTTTAACGGTTTTCCTGCTTGTAAATGAAAAAATTGGGATAAGAATTCTTATGTCAGAAAAATCTTCTTAGTGGATTGGTTTGCTTTCAATTTAAGTTTTTCCTTTCAAAGTGTGAAACAGCCGTTAACCTTGCTTTCATCGCCTCATTAAGTCTGTAAAGACCCCTAACTCTTTAATGTGTCTTGTTGTTGCATCCTATTTTTTTTCCTCGTGTTTAGGGATGAAGTATGCTGTTTTTCCGTTTTCAGGAATGACGATGACGCCGCCGCAGTCAAGGCATCTGAAGTACTTGTTCATTCCTTTTTCCGCCTTCTGGGAACCAATAAACTCCAGGTTTTCATGGTTACAGGTTTTCTTGGTCAAAATAATCCCACATGCCTTTCTTTTAAAATTAAAAAAAGAATGTTTCACCCTCTATAATATATGAAGTTGCTTTTTTATTTTAAAGGAATACAGTACGAGTAATGGGCCTAACAAGATCGTTAAGCCCATTGAAACAAGGATCAGCAGCGTTTCCAGCTTTACTGTGTTAAGAAAGTAAAGGGAATATATTAGGAAGAACCCTGTTGTGAGCGCTAGGGCGCCTGTGAACAACAGAGAGTCTGAGAGAATCATCCTGTTTCGTTTGTAGTTTGGATTTACCGAAAACCTTTTTCTAGCCTCCTTCTCTATTTCTTCGTTCACTTCTAAATCCTTTACCCTATTCACGAACATCCTTGCAAAACTAATCACCTCTGCAGTTTCCTCTCCAGTTGGAACGTACTCTGTATGGAGGCATTTGTTCCTTAGAACCCTGTACTTGTGAAGAGCCTTCCACGCAGGAAGCCAAAGCTTTTTCTCCTTTGCAAAGTAACCCATGTCGGTTAGTTTAGCCCTGTGTATGTCAGGAATTCCAAGCTTTTTTCTTAACTCAAGCTCAACAGCAGAAATAGCGAGGATTACACTTGACCTATA
>JAOZGF010000232.1 GCA_027491845.1 Thermoproteota archaeon
TGAAGAGAAGTTTAAAGGGGGGGAGTTGAAGGCGTTAATATGTACGTCTTCCATGGAACTTGGAATTGACATAGGATCCGTTGACCTGGTTGTCCAGTTTATGTCTCCTAGGCAAGTTTCACAATTCGTTCAGAGGATAGGTAGGTCAGGTCACAGGTTTCGCGAGAGCGGGTATGGGGAGATGAGGGGAGTGATAATAGCTGTGGATGCAGACGATGTTTTAGAGTCATTTGTAATAGCTTCCCGCGCACTTGAAGGGTTGCTTGACAACGAGATCTATTGTGATTCCAGTTTAGATGTTTTAATGCATGAAGTGATTGGTTTAACGCTTGTTGAAAAGGTTTTGCACGTTAGAAATGTTTTTTCCTTGGTTAGGGAGGCCTATCCATATAGGGATCTTGACAGGGAAAGTTTTATGGAACTGCTTTTCCTCATGGAGAAGATAGGGTTAATTTGGCTTTCAGGAGAAGTTTTTGGAAGGAAGAAGAAGGCCTGGAAATATTATTTTGAAAACCTTTCAGTTATCCCTGATGTTAAGGAGTACTTGGTAAGGAACCTGGCTGGTGACAGTGTCATCGGGAGTTTAAGCGAAGATTTTGTTATGGCTAACCTTGGAAATGGTTCAACCTTCATCATGAAGGGGAGGCCTTGGAAAGTTGTGGAGTTATGTGAGGAGATCCAAGTTGAACCCGGTGAATGGAGCGAGTCCACGATTCCCAGTTGGGTTGGGGAACTAATTCCCGTGCCCTTTGAGGTTGCATGTGAAGTAGGGGCTTTAAGAGAAAAGATAGCTGAAGCTATTGTTAATGGAAGGATAAGCGTTAAAAACATGTTTAAAGGCCTCCTGGATGAGGAGGCAATTGAAACAGCCGCGTCAGCTGTTGAGGAACAGGTTAAGGCGACTGGAGTTGTTCCTTCTCATAAGAAAGTTGTTTTTGAAATTTGCAAGTCCTTCTTGGTGATGCATTCGTGTTTCGGAACAAAGGTTAACGAAGCGCTTGGATCAGCTATTTCGGTTTTTCTGAGTTCCTTGACCGGGACCAAAATAGAGTTTAGGAGTGATCAGTATAGAATCCTTTTCTTTTTACCTTTCAAACTTCAAAAAAACTTTGTTGAACTTCTAGTCGAAAAAATTAAAAGGACTAGTTTTAAGGATTTTCTTGAAACAGTTGAATTCGCCGTAAAAACAAGTAAATTGTTTCAGTTGAGGTTTATCCATGTTGCTAAGAGAATGGGTTTAATTGATTCCAAGGTTGAATCCAGGGAAATGATGAAGTATGTTCATGCCTTAATCGAAACTTATTCGGGCACGCCTGTGGAAACAGAGACAATGAAGGAAATATTGAACCAAAAGCTTGACGTCAAGAACGCTGGGGAAGTATTGGAGAAAATTAAAAAGGGAAGCGTTTCCGTTGGAATTGTGGAGACAGAAGAGCCTTCGCCCTTTGCGAAACCGATTTTTTGGCATTACATTGCCTGTGAAGACAATGGATTAGTTGTTTCAAGGGATTTCTACGAAGAAATGGAAAGAAAACTTTTGGATAAATACGTGAAGATTATGTGTGTTAGCTGTGGAAAATGGCAGACCATACAGAAAATAAAAAATCTCAGGGAATTAAGATGCCCTATCTGTTCCTCTGTTTTCTTGGCTCCAACCTATGTTTCAGATCATGAAACAATGAAGGCTCTTCAGAAATATTTGAGAGGGTTTAAATTGAGTGTTGAAGAGAAAAAGCTTGTTGAGGAAGCCAAGAATAGGGCGAGTTTAGTTTCAAGTCTAGGTAAGAAGGCATTGATCGCCCTGGCGGAAAAGGGGATTGGCTACAAAACCGCAAGGAGAATACTGAGCCAAGGCTACAGAGGAAAAGAACAGTTCTACAAGGCCCTTTATCTCGCCAAAAAACAATTTATCAGGACAAAAAAGTATTGGGATTAAGTTTCAAGGGAGAAGAATGTCTAAGTCTCTTGATGAAGAATCTAGGGAATTGGTTAGGAAAATTTCAGAGTCTTCAGGTTTAAAGGAAGAAGAAATAATTGAACTGGCGATTGCGGAAAAGAAAAGGTTAGGCCAACTCTTTTCCTTGCAAGGAGCCCTATACCTTCTAGCGTCAAAGTTTGGGTTGAACATCACCGGGCCCCCGTCACCCAGTGAACCCATTCTTTCCAGCAGCGAACTATTGCCTGGTATGAGGAAGATTAGGATTGCCGGGAGGGTTGTTAGGGTTTACCCTGTTAAGGTTTTTGTTAGGGAGGATGGATCTGAGGGAAGAGTTGGAAGAATTAAGCTTGCCGACAGGGAAGGGGAAATCACCGTTGTCCTGTGGGGCGACGCA
>JAOZGF010000238.1 GCA_027491845.1 Thermoproteota archaeon
TGCTTGAAGAAGGATACAAGAGCGACTTAGACTTGGAAGAAGCTAAAATCTTAACATTAAAGGCGCTAACTGCAGCAACGGAAAGAGATACAGCCACGGGTGACGGTTTAGACATGGCGTACATAGACAAGGACGGGGCAAAGTTCATGAAGAAAGATGAAATTGAGGCGTTACTCAAAGAAATTAGGTAAAGATAAAATTGGGGTTATTGTTGTAACATCTTTAAGTGAAAGGGAGATTCCTTGAGCAACGTTCTAAATACATTAAAAAATGAAGTGCACTCTATATTAGGGTCTCCATCGATAATAACGAAAATCACTGTTGAAGGCCCGTTTATAGCACTCTACACTAGGAACAAGGAATTCTTCGTGAATTCCACAGAAGCCATGGGTCAACTGGCACGGAAACTTAAAAAGAAAGTTGTGTTAAGGCTGGAAAGGGACCTGTTAACGAATGCGGAGGAAGCTAGAAGGGAGATCCTCAACATAATACCCAAGTCCGCCGAGGTTTCAAGCATCGACTTCGACCCCGTTTTTGGGGAGGTGATCATTGAAGCTGTAAAGCCAGGTTTAGTCATAGGTCAGGATGGAAGGAACCTTTTAAAAATAAAGAGAACAACGCTTTGGAACCCTAAAGTTATACGGACCCCCCTCATTAAATCGGATATTGTTAGTAGTTTGAGAAACTTCCTTAAAAGGAACACAGCTAAAAGATTCAAGTTTTTGGTTTCCACGGGCAAAAGAATATACAGGGACAAAACGCTTGGAAACAAGTGGGTTAGAATAATAGGCCTAGGCGGGTTCAGGGAAGTTGGGAGAAGTTGCATATTGGTTCAATCAAACGGAAGCAACATATTGTTAGATTGCGGCATAAACCTGGCTTCCTCAAGGAACAGTTTTCCACACCTGGATGCACCTGAGTTCGACGTTGACAAGCTTGACGGGGTAATTTTAACTCATGCGCACTTAGATCACTGCGGCTTTGTTCCTTTCCTTTATAAGTATGGATATAGGGGGCCTGTCTATTGCACAGAACCTACAAGGGACCTAATGATGCTTCTCCTGCTTGATTACTTGGAAGTGTGCCGGAAAGAAGGAAGACAGGTTCCATTCACCACTAGGGAGGTTGAGCAAGCCCTCCTTCACACCATAACCCTAAACTATAACGAGGTAGCAACAATTTCTCCAGACGTCAAACTTACCTTTTACAATGCAGGCCACGTCCTAGGCTCAGCCATGATACATTTACACATTGGCGAGGGACTTCACAATGTTGTTTACACTGGAGACTTTAAGTTTAAAGAGTCTCTTTTACTGGAACAATCGGAAAACGTTTTCCCACGTATAGAGACCCTTATAATGGAGTCTACATATGGTGCGAGGGGAGACATCCTTCCTCCAAGGGAAACCTCTGAAAAGAAACTTATATTGACGATTTTACATACAATCAAGAAAGGAGGGTGCACGTTAATCCCTGTCCTTGCCCTTGGAAGAGCCCAGGAAGTCATGTTGGTACTGGAGAAATACATCAGGCAAGGAATACTGCCAGAAATACCAATCTACATCGACGGCCTCATGGCTGAGGCAATGGCAATACACACCATGTATCCTTCCTATTTATCCAAAAGGATGAAGGAAAGAATACTTGATTCCTCGTCAGACCTGTTCCCGTCAGACATTTTCACCAAGGTTAAAAGCAATGAAGCGAGGCTTGACATGTTGGAAGGCGGACCCTGCATAATACTCGCCACTTCAGGAATGCTTGTCGGAGGCCCGTCAGTTGAATACTTTAAAAAAATGGCCGGTGACAAGAGAAACACCATAATTTTCGTGAGCTATCAGGTTGAGGGGACGCTTGGGAGAACTGTGCAAAGGCAGGGTAAAGGGGGGAGGGTTGTCGTACTGGATGAAAACGACAAGGCGAAAACTATAGAGATAAAAATGGATGTGGAATCAATAGAGGGTTTCTCAGGTCACTCTGACAGATTACAACTTTTAAGTTTCTGCGGCAAAATCAAACCAAGGCCTGACAGCATTATCTTGACGCACGGGGAAAGGAAAAAGACGCTTGACTTAGCCAGTTCCATAAGAAGCCTTCTAAGAATAGAGACCCTTTCGCCATCTAATCTTGAAGCTGAGAGACTTGTTTAGTCTTTTTCCTCTTTTTCCATATACGAACGAACTTTGGCGTAAGTATTAACTTATTATTTATCCTGCCGATGTCGCCTCCAAGCGTCAAAGTACTCCCCCTAATCCTGTCTATGGCTCTCTTAAGCATCGCTCCGCCCATTTTAGCTATAGGGGTTAAATCAAGTAAAACGATGTTTCCCTCAGCAACCTCATCAATGATTCCTGAGAGCTCGCTGAGGTTTCTAAGTTCGTAAGGTTTAATATAAACTATCTCTTCAGTTTCTACAGGCAATTCCTTTAAAGAAGAATCTGCCTCTGAGAATTCTTCTAAGAAGCTGTATTCCTCTCCCCTGCGCGTTTCTTCCTCTTTTTTTTCGCCGAACAACTTTCTTAAAAACGACATATCTTTCCTCTTCAAACATTTCTTTAGAACAAACATGATATTGGATTATGTAAAATTATAAAATTTACTGCTGTATTTCAATCAAGTTATCGGGAAAACATCTCTCTTGCCCTTCTTAAAATCAACGGAAACTTCCAGGGTTCGTTTAGCTATCTTTCAAGGCAACAATTCAAAATTTAAAGAAACCTTTAAAAATAAGAAACAAAGCCTTATGAAAACCTAACCCACCCTATTAAATTTCACCCGGCTGGAACG
>JAOZGF010000251.1 GCA_027491845.1 Thermoproteota archaeon
GGTTAAGAAACTTTGACTTAAAAGAGGGTGAAATGTACCTAGTTGACACTAATATATTTCTCGAGGTTTTGCTTTCAAAGGGAAGGAAGAAGCCATGTAAAAGATTTTTAAGGATGCTTAGAGACGATAAAAGGAGTGGCGTGGTAACTGATTTCACTGTTCATTCAATTATCGTGATAATGGAAGGATTTGGAAGGTTAACTGAACTAAAGAAGTTTCTCCGCAGTCTTACTGCATATAAAGGCCTACAAGTATTCCTAACAGGTTTATCAGTTGAGGTTAAAGCCGTTAAATTAGCCTTAAAAGAAAAGCTGGACATTGATGACGCCATCCAGTATTCCTCAGCTCTTTCCATCGGGGCGGAATGCATTGTTTCATATGATACACACTTTGACAATCTCAAAATTCCGCGTAAAACACCAGAGGACCTTGCCGTTGAAACTGGTTTCTAATTAACGAAGTTCAAATTTATAGAAATTTCATGGAGCCACCGCAAGAAAACATGCAGGGCGTCTAATCCTTTCAATCCTTCTCTTTAAAACACCTCTTTCTGAGCGGTTTTTCTCATGGTAATTTTTCCTCTGGGAGACAACTTTGCCTTCCGTTATCCTCGGATACCTGCTTGAACTCCATTCTCCCTGCAGGAAATCAAGTGCTTTAACTATTTTTAAACTCCTTTCCCATTCTTCCTGAATTCCCTTGATGAAATAAGGTAAAACATTGTCCCGGTTGTGTAAAATAACTTTGTTTTCAAGCAGCGCCTTTGCTCCTTTTTCTATTGCCTGTTGAGAGTGAAAAACAGCTTCAGGATAACCCTTATTTTTAAAAGCCTCTTTAGCCTTCTTTAAACCTTTCTCCGCTAATTCACGGAATTTTTTGCAAATTCAAGGTATTCAGGAGGAATTTCAGCCATTGATCGATCTTCCTTAAGTAGGCTACTGTTTTCAAGAGCCCGCATAAAATTTGTATTTATCTATCTCGGTTCCCGTTGAGTTATTGTGGGTATGAGGTTGCAGAGAAATGAAGCATGGACGCTGGACAGGTATAAGCGAATAAGGCCGTTTGTCCCGTTCTCCAAACAACACGATAAGACAAATCCTGAAGGGACTTGAGTTCACGAGGTTTAATTCCATCAACAAACCAAAAAAAAAATAAAAAAAGAGGAAGAGTTCCTTCAGTTTCCCTTGTTTTTCCCTTATGAGCCAAACCATGCTTCATCTATAACCCAGTGCCCCCATTCCTCCATGTGCATTACAGTCGCCTTTCCAAGTTGCCTCAAATCAACCGGGTGCTCCTGTAAAGCAGACCAAATCCTAAACCTTTGAAGAAACAGGCATGCATGTTTCGTCCCTTCACCTGTCAACCCCCAGGCAATCATCACGTTCCTATCCCCATCCCTTAAAACCGCGATTACAAAGTATTCATGGTCAGATGAGCCGTAATCCATGCCGCTTAGATCCGAATGTATGTATGGTGCACCGTCAATCCAAGTTAAATGGAGGGGCAACAACTTATCATACTTATAAGTTACAAGGTTCACGCCAGGCCCTCCAACAGATATGAGAGTACCCCAAGGACCCCAGTTAACGTTAACAGTGTCAGTTGCAGGGTCATAGGTTGCAACGTCGCGGTCTAAGAGGGGCAGAGAGTAACTATCCGAGTAACCATATGCGTGCTTGGCAATAGTTTCGCTCACACCGGCCAAGCCCAGTACATCAATCGTCCATGCACCCCAGTTGTATGGGCCGTGTAAGGCAGTGTCGCCAACAACATAGGCAACATCCAAGGTCGTTAAGTTCATAAACATGTAGGGATACCCCTCAATGTACAGCGGCAAATCTGCATAGGAAAAGTAAATAGCAGTGTCGCCGGAGTTATATACAATGTACATCTTGCTTCCAAGGATCAAGATTGAAGGCTCCCTTTCATCAACGCCGTCAGTGCTCAAACTAGTTATCCTCGCTGCAGGGGTCAACCATTCACCTGAAGTGGCACTCAAAACCTGCACCACAGGTCGTATTGCCCATTGGCCATGTAATTCTGCCAGACAATGTAAGTTCTACCTCCATAAGCTGCAACGGTAGGGTTAAGTTCCCCTACAAAGTAGCCGAAAACTGTTTTCTCATCCGACCACCCAACACCGTCATAATATGCAAGATGCACCCCTCCATTTTCACTCCAAACCCAGAACTGCTTACCACAGTACTCAACCATTTCAGGAGCCCCTTCCTCCTTTGAACCGTCACTGGCTAAGGGATGAACGGCAGGTGTAGACCAACTCCAACTGCTAATATCAAAAACACTGTACCAAACATCCCGAGTCCCAAGTTTGTCGCTTTCCCATGCAACATAAAGTTTACCGTTATAAACCCCGATTGCAGGTGATCTGTCCATGGCGGGGTCATCGGTTAAAGGAAAGGAATCAGACCACTGAAGCGTCCTTGGATTAAAATAAGCGAAGTAAATATCAGAATTATAAGTGGCAGGATCAACTCCCTTAAAAGCTGCGAAGACGTATCCAAAATACTCGGCGAAAACCGACTCGCCAACCCAAACACTATTTTCCAGCGGCGACACCTGCACAGTCCAAGTCTCCAGCGAACCCTCAAAAGAACCCAAAGAAGCAAAGTCACAGCGTCCAACGCAGCCTCCAACTATCAAAGTCCGATACGAAAAGAAAATGCTCTTACAGAAAAAGGAAAGATGCGGCACACGCACAGACTCAGGCGGATCAACTGCAGTAAGTTGAACAGGGGCTTCGAAGACAGGAAACAAAGACGTCTCTAAAGACTCCACAGCCACCGGCAGGTTAAACACGCCAGGAAACGCCAGCAGCGACAGTAACGTCAGCACACCAAAAAACTTTCTACCCAAAAACTTCACCAATCAAGACTAACAATAACAACGCCAAAACCTTTTAAAACTTACCTATAAACTAAAGACTTCCTCCACAATCCCTCCCAATCTTCGCTTAACACAACAATCCATACACACTATCCACACATGACCCTTGATCAACTGGAAAGAACAACAAAGCCGAAAACCAATTCTGTCAAATGGAAAAAAATAGTAAAGATTGTGCAAGGGAAACGCCGCACTCAAATCAAGAATTAACAATCCTATTCAAACATCAACATCCATTACATCTTCCAACAAGAAAGCCCTCTTCTCCCCTTTGAAGACAAATGTTTACATGCAGCTCTTAATACGCCTCCCTAACTTCTCGCCCTCTCAACTCACTAAGTCTCTGCTTGCAAGCACTTGACTCAAGCTTTCTCTAACGCCCCTGCCAATTATTTTCATTGCTTCTAACCAGGAAAACCCTGAATTTCTGAGGCAAAGTTAAATTAGGCTAAGCCGTAATAGGCGACCAGGCATAAAGGCGTTAGTCAACACCAGGTCACCTAAACCAGAGTCCCTAACATTCAAGCCTTCATAACCACTTCATAACCACTTCATAACCACGTCAAACCACGGATAAAAGCCAAGACACCCTTAAAAAGATCGTCAAACTTTTTATTTCCTAACCACAAACACTTAGTTTAAGTAGCAAAAGAGGCCGTGAAAATTGGCTGGAAAACTGAAGAAAGAATTCATAGAGCTTCTAGAAAAAGACCTAGACTTCCGCTACACTGTAGCAGGATACCTAGGCTTCTCAGAAATACTCAAAAGACTCGACAAACTAGAAGAAGGACAAGAAAAACTTTGGAAAGGACAAGAAAAACTTTGGGAAGAAGTAAGAAAACTATGGGTCGAAGTCAAAGCAATACGTGAAGACCAAAGAAAACTATGGGTCGAAGTCAAAGCAATACGTGAAGACCAAAGAAAGCTTAGGGCTTCTTTTGAAAGCTTCGGAAGAGCCCTGGGAGTAACCTTGGAAGACTACACGGCTTCAGTAGTGAAACTCATGCTTGAGGACATGGGTTACCCTGACGCAGAGGTTGGCAAGAAAACACTACTCTACAACAATGAACTATACGAGGTAAATGTTTTTTGCGACAACCCGCTGGTGGTTGGAGAAGTCACACTCTACGTAAAAGATCTGGATGAAGCCAGGAGAGAAATCGAAAAACTTCTGAAAAGGGTGGAGATAGCTGAAAAAACCAGAGACAAAAAGGCGGTCCTAAAAATTTTAGCAGTAGCCAATGCACCAAAAGAAGTAATGGACTACCTAAAAAAGACGGCCAAACAAAAGAAAATAAGACTCCTATACGGTAAGGAACTCATGGCTTAAAGGTCTCACACACATCATCTAATAAGTTAATACGTCAGGCATCATTCACCACATGTTCCCTTTAATCGCCTTAGTTATTCCTCCAACAATTTTCTTTTTCCATCCCTAATACAATTGACCGCTTTGGATTCCTCTTTGAAACGAAATAATAAAGAAACAACGAAGAAAACAGAAGGTAAACCTTCAATCCTCCTCCTTAAGGACTTCTCCTCTAGCCATGAAATCTCAAGAACAATTTTTCAAAAGAAAAAAACTCACAACCCTCTTTCGCCCAAGAACAACTTCCAAATTCCCCTAGTTCTCCCTAGTCTCCCCAGTCTCCTTTGTTCCCCTGCTTTTCCTTTTCTTCTTCCTCCCAGAAGCAATGCTCCACAGATAACCCATTACTGCGCAGTACTGCGCAGGGTATAATTATGCTTTCAATTATCAACACAGCATAACACGGTCTTAACGAGTTCAACTAAATCCGACGCTCAACATCACCTCCACGTCACCCGTCCCTTCTAACCCAAGTAGAACCCTGCTTCAAGGACCCATAGAACCCTGGACGAAAAGCGGAAAGCGGCATAAACATCAACGACGCCAAAAAATACCATCTACTATTAGAAAGAGGCTTAACAGATTTCTGGAAAGCTTCATGTAAAGGCATGAAGTATAGAGAATTTACCCCTCAAACCCCTAAAACCCTTGTCCAAGGAAGTTGAGGGGAATAGAGGTTAAAGTTAATAGAGCGTGGAATTAAGAATACCTCTAAAACTTCTAGGGAACCAGGAAAAAATAAGCTTGATGGCGTATCCATGGATATCTCCATGGGGCGACATGAAAACAGAAATAATCAGTTGGAACAAACCAAAACAAACCAAAACAAACTGGTTAATGATGCCTGTATTCACAAATAAAACGACGATGGGGAAAACTGTAGAGGTTTCAGGCTTTATTTATCCAGCAATACCTCTGTGAAGGCTTTTCTCAGCTGGAAACTGGATGATCAAAGCCAAAACACAAAGAAACTGCAAGGAACACGGACAGGACAGGCTGGAT
>JAOZGF010000286.1 GCA_027491845.1 Thermoproteota archaeon
ATGTACAACAATACTTTCGACGGCAGACTACTTAAAGTTTTAAATGAAAAAAGAGGGAAGGTCATGGATATCTTGTTCGGGTGAGAAGATATGGGTTTGAAAGTGAGAAAGGGAGAATTAGAGTGGATTAGTGGTTCAGTGGTTAGGGCAACAGGGATTCCTGACATCAAAGTAGGCGAAGTCGTTGAGGTAGGGGAGGAGGGGCTAATCGGTGAAGTAGTTCAGATAATAGGCAACAGTTTCATAACACAGGTTTACGAGACAACCAGCGGGTTAAAACCAGGAGAAAAAGTGATTGCCACAGGAAAAAGATTAGTGGCCGAACTTGGGCCTGGATTAATACAAAACATACTGGACGGTGTAGAGAGGCCTCTTCAGTCGATTATTGACTTAAAAGGACCCTTCATAACGAGGGGTGTTAAGGTTAACGCGTTACCTAGGGACAAGAAATGGGATTTCAAGCCAACTGTCAAGGAGGGAGACAGGGTTTCAGGAGGAGACATCATAGGAACAGTTGAAGAAACACCTATGTTAGTGCACAAGGTTATGGTGCCGCCAAATGTGGGCGGTGTTGTTAAGGAGGTTCATGAGGGAAAAGCAACTGTAGAAGACACTGTTTTGGTGTTAAAGAAAGACGGAGAAGAAAAAGAAATAAAAATGATGCAGGAGTGGCCTGTAAGAGTGCCAAGACCCTTCAGAAACAGGCTTTCACTTGATGAGCCCTTATTTACAGGGCAAAGAGTCATAGATGTTTTCTTCCCTGTCGCTAAGGGCGGGGCAGCCTGCATACCTGGAGGATTCGGGACGGGTAAGACCGTCATGCTTCACCAACTTGCTAAGTGGAGCGATGCACAAGTAGTTGTTTACATTGGATGTGGAGAAAGAGGAAATGAAATGTGCGAGGTTTTAACGGACTTTCCAGAGTTAGAGGACCCGAGGACAGGTAGGCCTCTTATGGAGAGAACAATCCTAATAGCAAATACAAGCAACATGCCTGTAGCTGCAAGGGAGGCAAGCATTTACATGGGGGTCACCATAGCTGAGTATTATAGGGATCAGGGATACCATGTAGGGCTGATGGCTGACTCAACCTCCAGGTGGGCTGAGGCTTTAAGGGAAATTTCAGGGAGATTAGAAGAAATGCCTGCTGAGAGAGGTTATCCAGCTTATCTTCCTGACAGGATTGCGGAGTTTTATGAAAGAGCTGGAAAAGTAACTTGCATAGGTAAACCTTCAAGAATAGGTTCTGTAACGATAATGGGGGCTGTTTCCCCTCCAGGCGGGGACTTTAACGAGCCTGTAACTATTCATACGTTAAGGTTTACAGGCGTATTCTGGGCTTTAGATGCGGATCTAGCGTACAGTAGACATTTCCCAGCCATACACTGGTTGAAAAGCTATAGTTTATATTCAGGACAAATAATGGAGCCAAAATTGAGGACAAGCAGCACTTACGCTGAACAATTGGTTAAATGGTGGGGGAAGAGGGATATAACCTTCTCAGACTACAGGACGAAGGCGCTTGAGATACTAAGTGAGTCTGACGAAATAGAATCAATAGCGAGAATAATAGGTGAGAGCGCCTTACCGGACGATCAAAGGCTAACGATGTTAACTGCTGAACTTCTTAAAGAAGGATTCTTGAGGCAGGCAGCCTACGACGAAGTAGATTCGTTCTGTGACGAGGAAAAACAAATAGAGCTCTTAAAGATGATCATAGACTTCCATTTCTGGGCTTCAACCCTAATAGAAAACAAGGTACCTATAACTAGAATAATAGACTTACCCCACATCTCAAGGATGAAAAGGGTTAAAAGCGATAAAGGAGGAGTCAAAGCAATAGAGAAACTAACAAATGAAGTTTTAAAGGAACTTGACAAGATAGCGAGAGAATACGGTTTCTCACTAGTTGAGAGGAGATGAAATATGGAGACAAAATTTTCTAGATATAGAGACTTACATGGAAACATATACAGAGGTCTTAAAGAGGTAAGGGGATCCCTTTTAATGGTTGAAGGGGTAAAGGGAGTAGGCTATGACGAAATAGTCAAGATACGTGCAACAGATGGGATAGACAGGATGGGCAGGGTATTGGAGGCAGGCAGAGGAGTCGCTGTAATACAGGTCTTCGGTGAAAGAGCAGGCCTAGAATCAGAAAGCTACGTAACTTTTTCAGGATCTACTTTTAAAATACCGCTTTCAGAAGACGTTGTAGGTAGAATGTTTAACGGAATCTATGAACCAATAGATGGCATGCCCCCCATATCTTCAGAGGATCTTAGAGACATAAACGGTGCCCCTATAAATCCAAAGGCAAGAGTTTACCCAAACGACTTCATCCAGACAGGGATATCAGCCATAGATGGCTTGCTTTCACTTGTTAGGGGGCAAAAATTACCGATATTTTCGGAAAGCGGCCTCCCTCACAACAGGATTATCGCTCAAATCATAAGGCAGGCAACAATACTTGGAGAAGAAGAAGAATTCGCAATAGTTTTCTCTGCAATGGGCTTGAAGAACGATGAAGCAAGATTCTTCATCAACGACTTAAGAAACTCAGGTGCTATTGAGAGATCCGTGCTAGTTCTCAATTTAGCAGATGACCCAGCAATAGAGAGGCTCTTTACACCGCGTATAGCCCTAACAATTGCGGAGTACATGGCTTTTGAAATGGGCATGCACGTGTTAACAATCCTCAGTGACATGACAA
>JAOZGF010000008.1 GCA_027491845.1 Thermoproteota archaeon
GAGTGGATTAAAATATTGGACGAAAAAGAAGTCCCCTGTAGCCCTATAAACACAATTGACAAGGTTGCTTCAGACCCTCAGGTTAAGCAGAGGAACATGATTTGTGAAGTTGTACAGCCAAAGGCAGGTAGGGTAAAAGTTATAGGTTCACCGTTAAAGTTTGGCGAGAAACAAGTGAAACTGGGTCCCGCGCCTTTACTAGGGCAACATTCAAGGGAAATACTTAAAGAAGTGTTAGGATTAAGTGAAGAAGAGATAAGGAACCTGATTAGGGAAGGAATAATTTAATTAATCTCGCTGAATGAAGGCTGCGTTTAAGCATTAAAAAAGGCTTAAGGCTTTCTCCCAACCAATATCACTTGGTTGCCTGGTTGCCTAGCGATTGTTTAAGGAAAAAACCTGTGGAGGTTATTGTCGGAAAAGGAGAGAAGGATTAAGGTATCAGGAGAAAGACGCCATATACTTTTTTTTAGTATCAAACATAATTTTTTGACAAGGGAATTATTTGGGAGAACAGAGACATTGTGCTTGACCCTCTAAAGCAAGAGTGGAAAGAAAGAAGAGATAAAATCCTTGGAAAGGGGGAAAAGGGAAAAAAATTGAAACGAAGGACATGCTTGCTTAGTTAGTTAACGGTTTTAAACCATTAGAAAAACTAGAAAATTGAGTTGCAGGTTTTTCTAGGCTAGGTTACCTGGTAATAAACAGCTGGCCTTCATTCTCTTTAATTTTCTCCATTACGCACTTTGTTCATGTTGCTTTCCTTATTTAGGACATGGCCTTTTAAAGAGCTAAGTTAAATGCTCTTCCTAAAAACATTTTAAGAACTAAACCCACTCTCTCCTTATAAGCCATTGTTATTTTCTCACAGAAAAAATGGAGGTTCTAGTTGAGGAAGAAGTTAAAGCAAAGCTTTATAGATCAGCTTGAAGGAATAGTTGGATCTAAAAATTTTTCAACAAATGAGATTGACAGGATTGTATATTCACGAGATGCTTCTGTGGCTGAAGGCGTTCCAGAAGCTGTGGTTTGGCCTGAGTCGGTCGATGAAATATCCCAGCTCTTGTTTTTGGCAAACAAAGAAAGGGTTCCTGTTGTTCCGAGAGGGGCTGGACCAAGTTTAAGCGGCGGCCCTGTTCCCTTACGCGGAGGAATAGTAATTGATTTATCGAGAATGAAGAAAATCATTTCCTTTAATGAAAAAGACCTGCAGATCCATGTGGAGGCAGGCTGCGTAATTACACAAATAAACAATTTCTTGTTGAAGCAGGGTATGTTTTTCCCTCCAGATCCAGCTAGTCAAGACGTCTGTACCATAGGAGGAGCTATTTCCACTAATGCGGGTGGAATGAGAGCCGTCAAATATGGTGTAACTGACAGATGGGTTCAAGCATTGAAGATAGTTTTACCGACAGGAGAAAAAACATGGATTGGAACAAAAACAAGAAAATCGGTTTCAGGCTATAACCTTGCAAAGTTAATAATTGGCTCAGAAGGAACCTTGGCGGTTGTGGTTGAAGCAATTCTCTCTGTTTATTTCGTTCCTGAAACAAGGAGAATGATAAAAGCCTTCTTTAACGATTTTGAGTCAGCTGGTCAGGCAACCTTTCAAATAATGTCAAAAGGTTTGAATCCTTCCATAATGGAGTTCTTAGATGAATATACATTAGGAGCTATCTCAAAATATACGGGAGCAAATTATTGCAGAGGGAAAGCAATGCTCCTTATTGAGGTGGACGGGTCTAGGGATGAGGTTGAAAGAAAACTTCCTAAAATAGAGAAAACTCTAAAAGAAAATAAGGGTTTTGAAATAGAGGTAGCTGCTGACGATGAAGAAAACCTTAAACTTTACTCTGCAAGGAAAGCAGCGTACCCTGCACTGGCCTCTCTCAGTTTAACTTGTGACGTTGAAGACGCAACGGTGCCTGTTTCACGCCTACCTGAAATGCTAAAGTCCATTGAAAGGATATCGAAAAAATATGGAGTATACATCGGAACATTTGGACACGTTGGAGACGGGAACATTCATCCCAACCTTTTATATGACGAAAGAAAAAAAAATGAAAGAGAAAAAGTTGAAAAAGCAATTAACGAACTGTTTGAGACAGCTATTAAGCTCGGTGGAACACTTACAGGTGAACATGGGATAGGTAAAGCTAAGTCAAATTTCATGAAACTAGAGCACAGCCCTGAATCCCTACAGTTAATGAAGTCCATAAAAAAAGCAATTGACCCAAACAACATACTGAACCCTGGTAAGATGGGGTTGATGTAGTGAGCGGTTTAACCCATGAAATGAGGTTTCACCTCAAGGACTTGGAAGAAGACATTTTAAAGTGCAGTAGATGTGGTTTCTGTAGGGCGTCCTGCCCTGTTTTCGAGGTTAAACTAAACGAATCTTGGAATGCAAGGGGAAGAATATTACTCATTAGAAATTTAATGGAAGAAAAAATAGGGATTTCAGAAGAATTCATAAACAGGATTTACTCTTGTACGCTGTGTAAAGCATGCGAGGTTACTTGTCCCACGGGTGTTAAGACAGAAGATATTCTCTTGAGGACAAGGAAGTTAATGGCTAAAGAAAACTTGTTGCCTGAGCAATTTAGAGAAATGACCAAGGTGATAATGGAAACGGGAAACATTTATGGTAAAAGGATGGGCTTGCCTGAACAACTTAAGTTTAAAAACAAAGAAGATAGAGGTAATCTTGTTTTCATTGGATGTGTAGCAGCATATGGTTATCCTGAGCACGCGGAAAACTTCCTTCAAATACTTAAGAGGGTGAAATACAAGTTCTACACGTTAGAGGAAGAAAGATGTTGTGGAGGAATCATGAAATCAATT
Source organism: Thermoproteota archaeon (assembly GCA_027491845.1). Classification (GTDB taxonomy): domain Archaea; phylum Korarchaeota; class JAOZGF01; order JAOZGF01; family JAOZGF01; genus JAOZGF01. The sequence goes on from JAOZGF010000008.1 coordinate 2,845, forward strand.
GGTTTAGAGGAAGAATTTAGCAGGTGGGTAAAGAGAAACCTGGGAAGAATAGAGACTTGTAAACCCAAAAAGATTATTTCTATTTGTCCAATGTGTTCCCACACCTTAAAAGAATACGTAAACAAGGCAACGTACCCCTTTGAGGTTGTACACGAAGTTGAGGTCTTGAGAGATTTAATTGAAAGCAAGAAAATTAAATTAAAGAAAAAACTCGACTTGAAAGTTTCCTATTTTGACCCATGCCACCTAGGCAGATACTTACAAGTCTTCGAAACACCACGAAGAATATTAAGTCTAATACCTGGGATAGAAGTTATTGAACTAGGAAGAAACAAACAATTTTCTAGATGTTGCGGAGGCCCAATAAGATCGATTTTCCCCGAAATAAGAGACAAACTCTCAGACTCTATTTTTCAAGACGCAGAAGAAAAAGGCGTCGACCTCCTTGTAACATCTTGTCCCACCTGTTACCATAACCTTTACGCTTCCTCTGTGAGCTTTGACTTAGAAGTAATCGATCTAGCGGAGTTAGTCGCAATGTCTATGGGAATAAAGGAAAAAACTTAAACGCTTTACCCTGTCCTTTTTTACAAATGAAAAGAGCTTTAGGGGAAGTTTTAGTTTGTGGTTCACCAAGAAAAAAGTGAAAACTTTTAGTCACTCTTTAATTAGTAAAAAATTAAGACTGCTGCTTTTCCCTTTCTTTCTTTTTCTTTTACGCTTCTGAGCTTCACCTATTAGAAAAGCCCTTACAACCAGTCCCATTAAGAAAACCTTGTATGCAAGTTCTGACCCATCCTCATACCAAACCTTCTTACCCATCTCTATTAGTTTCTCTGCTTCTTCCATAGAAAACTCTTTCGGTTCTTTTTTTGTTACTTCCCTAATGAATTTAAGGTCCTCCTCCGTAAATGGATTTACTAACACCGTAGAAGAAACAATCCTTTTTACCTCGCTTATAAGGAACTTGGTCTCTCCTTCAGAAATAATTTCCTTTACGCCTAGAAAATCTATAAGCATAGAATTAATTGACGTCATCGCAGTTTTTAATGAATTCATGCCATCTCTCAACGAATTAATAGAGAACTCCATTTCCCTAAACCTGGAATTAAAGGAAGACTCCATTTCCCTAAACCTGGAATTAAAGGAAGACTCCATTTTTTCAAATCTTCCGTTGATTTCTTCAAATCTTTTGCCTAGCCAGTAAGCTAATGAAGCAACGGAAACCGCAAAAGAAAAAATTGCAGCAATGGAAAGCAATATCTCCATACTCAAGGCAATCACTATCCTATGCAACGATGAAGTAAGTTTAAAAAATTAACTTCCCTGTGTTGGAGGGAAAGTCGAAGCCTTCAGAAACCGTAAGCAAGACAACTAACAAAATTTGGCTTTTTAAGTTTTAGCCTTCAGAAATGCATTTTTTAATTTTTCACATTAACAATAACTTTGGGGTTAGGAAGATTAATTGAATACTGTAGACCGAATCTGGGTAAATCTATTTCTCCTTCTTTAAGAAAGGAGTTTACACTGAGACCCAAAACGTCCATTGCAATCATTAAAAAAGAAAATGTGTAAGTGGAGAGAAAAAATTATTTTCTTTCACAATAGGCTGTTTCTCCCCAAATGCAGGATATACAGAAGTCTTGTCCTTAAAGAAAGAAAAGTACTCTAACCTGTGAAGTAATTGATTGAAAAATTAAAAAAGCAAAAGACGCCAAGGTAAGGGCAACCAGAAACATTTCATCAGCTTGACTTGAAAGGGCTAGGAAGCCAAAGTTTTTTAATTCATAGAGGTAAAGTCGAGATATATTCTTAATTTTTCATGAGAATAATAAGGTGGAAACATGAATGACGTATATATCATTGGTTGTGCCATGACGAAGTTCGGCGTCATAAAAGAAAGAACATTGATGGATTTAATGGTTGAAGCATCCATTAAAGCTATTAAGGATTCAAACATCGATGAAAAGGAAATAGATGCGGTTTATGTTGGGAACATGTTAGCTGGAGAAGTAACT
>JAOZGF010000015.1 GCA_027491845.1 Thermoproteota archaeon
GCGAACGCAAGGAAAGAATTGATAGGCCCATTAAGGCGCAAACTGACGATATATATGCTCTAGCATCGGTAAGAAATGTCATGTATCTTCTCGTCCCCAGGCTTTTTCCTGCTTTACTACTCCTCATAACCCCAGCTTTACTTCCCAATGTTTACCTTCAGAGGATAATATGTATAAGTTGCATTTACGCGTTACTAGCCCTAGGGTTTGACTTTCTTTTACATTCAGTGGGATTAGTTTCCCTAGGCGGGGCTTTATTCTTCGGCTGCGGGATGTATGTAGCAGGGTCCTTAAACTATTATTATGACCTACCTCCAGTTATAACGGTTCCTGTTGGAACCTTGTTAGGAGCCACTATAGCAACTCTTCTACTGCTTCCATGCCTCAGATTAAGAGGAATATATTTTGCCATGGCTTCATTGGCTTATCCGCTCATGTTTGCCAGAATAATTGAAGCAACACTTATTCTGGGAGGTACAGACGGTCTATTAGGTTTAGATGGATTCCCCAACAGGTGGATTGAAATTTATATAATCGTTGTTTTTACACTTGTCTGTCTATTTTGCATTAGAAGATTCTACCACACCGATCTAGGACTTGTTCTACGTGGCGTTAAAGATAACGATCAAGCAGTTAGAGCCTCAGGTATTAATATAACGGTTTGCAAAGCGATAGCTACCTACATTGTAGCTCTGCTTGGATCATTTGCCGGTGCATATGTTACGCATGTATACCATTGGGCAGGCTTGTCTGGTTGGGCTCTTGATTATTCTATACTTCCAATAGCAGCAACTGTTGTTGGGGGAATAGGTACATTCAGTGGGCCTGTAGTCGGGGCCTTTATTCTAACCCCGTTGTCAGAGGCGTTACGTGCTTTCGCCACGCTTAGAATAGTTTTTTATTCATCAATATTAATTCTTTTTATTGTGATTTGGCCTGAGGGCTTGATGAATTGGCTTGAAAGGAAATATCACCAAATTGAAAGGTGGGTAAAGGTTTGAGTAAACAACCTATTTTGAAGGTTGTTGAATTGAGTAAAAATTTTGGCGGCGTTAGAGCAGTAGATAAAGTTAACTTTGAATTATATAAAGGAGAAGTTCTTGGCATAATAGGCCCTAACGGGTCGGGAAAGACAACGCTAATAAACCTCATCACAGGTTTTATTAAACCTTCTTCAGGTAAAGTTTATTTCAAGGACAAGGATATAACAGGTTTTCCTCCTCATAAAATTGTTGATTTAGGAATAGCTAGAACATTCCAGATACCTCGGCCCTTTTTAACTCTTCCTGCATACAAAAACCTTGTTATTCCACTATATTCAAGAAGGGCTAGGAAATTTCTAGGTGGAGGCGGTCTTGGAGAAAGAGAAACTGTTGCAATGGATCTTGTTGAGGATGTAGGGTTTGAACGTACCTCAACAGTTCCCTATAAACCAGCAGCCGCTCTTCCTCATGGTTATCTTAAAAGGCTTGAGTTAGCTCGGTGTTTGGCTTTAAGACCTGAACTAATCATAAGTGATGAGCTTTTTTCAGGGTTAAGTGCAGCTGAGGCAGCATCCATTGTCCCCGTGGTGGAAAAACTTAACATGAAGGGAATGACCTTTATCTTAATTGAACATAGACTTAGAGAACTTTTCAGGCTTGCAACTAGAGTTATAGCACTTGAAGAAGGTAAAAAGATAGCCGAGGCTCCTCCTCACGAAATATTAAATGTTGAAAAAGTAAAAGAAGCTTATTTAGGGACGGAGGTTGTTTAAAGTTGTCTTCAATGCTTGAAACAGAGAATTTAATGGTTTTTTATGAAAACGCAGTAGCCGTTAATGACATAAGCATAGAGGTCGAGGACGGAGAAATCCGAGGCATCATCGGTGCTAACAGTGCAGGCAAAACCACGCTGATGTATACTCTTTCAGGAATAATTCTTGACATCAAGAGAAAAGAAGAAATGAGAGGAGGAGAAAGAATAACGGTACTAGGAAAAGTCCTTTACAAGGGCGAGAACATAACTTATATGAAGCCCAGCAGTAGAGCTGAGAAAGGAATAATCCTCTGTCCTGAAAGGCGCAGGGTTTTTGCTGAAAGCAGTGTGTTTGAAAACTTAAAAATTGGAGGTTATCTTTTTAAAGACTCAGGTGAACGTAGGAAAATGCTTGATTTTGTTTTCCACCTTTTCCCTGAACTAATTCCTCTCAAAAAAAGGCCTGCAGGTTTTCTGAGTGGAGGGGAACAACAAATGCTTGCTATCGGAAGAGCACTGATGGCTAAACCAAAACTCTTACTGCTTGATGAACCCCTCTTAGGCCTAGCTCCCTCTGTGCAAAGCAGAGTTATCAAGGCTATTAAAGACATAAAAAACGAAATGGGAATAACCTTAGTTATCGCTGAACAATATGCAAGGCCGATTCTACCCATCATAGATAGAGGATATATAATAGAGAACGGCGCAATAACGCTTTCAGGCGACAGGGAAGACCTTATGAGTAATCCTGAAGTTAAAGCAGCTTACTTCGGAGTCTGACCCAATCTACTTTACCTTGCGGGGAAGAAGAGCAAGCCAGAACCTTTCTCACTTCAATAGTAAAGGCAAGAAGAATTCAAGTAATTGGCAAGACAAGCGCTTTCCTTGATGGACAAGGGAAAGTTGAATATCCTTATCTCTAGAACACTTAAATGAACTAAAAATCACAAAACTCTTGAAGTTTTGAGTTTTGAATGTTGAAAAGTCGGTCTTTAGAAAAAGATTTTGGTCCACCTCTTCTTAAATTTTCTTTTAAAAAAGTTTTCAATGAGTCCGTTGCACGCGTAAAGTGAAAAGTTTTTTAATGTGGTTAGGTAGAATATGCAATAGTTTCACAGTAAGATGTACATATGCTCTACATCTCTTCTAAGGATTGGAGAGGGAAAAAAATGCTTAGGGAAAACATTCCAGGGCCCCTGAAGGGTTTCCTTGATAAACTTGTTGGCTGGGCTAGAAGTTATTCCCTCTGGCCTGTACATCTAGTCACAGGCTGCTGTTCACCTGAGTTCATGCAGGTTGCAGGTCCACGTTATGACATGGAGCGTTACGGCATTCTTCCAATGCCAAGCGCCCGTTACTGCGACGTACTCATGATTGTAGGGGTTTTATCAAGGAAGATGGCTAAACGCGTGAAGATGATTTACGAACAGATGCCAGAGCCAAAGTTTGTCATGTCTGTGGGTGTTTGTCCAACCAACAAGGGCCCCTTCTATGATTCCTATGCTGTTGTCCGTGCAGATGAAATCGTACCTGTAGACGTTTATGTTCCAGGTTGTCCTCCCAGGCCTGAAGCGATCATACATGGTTTCATGGTGTTGAGAGAGAAAGTTAAAAAGATGGGATTATGATGTCCAATAAAGAATGGTTTTTAAACCTAAGGAACGCTTTTCCAGACGTCGTCCTTGAAGCTAAGCTTGTCAGGGCTAAGAGGGCTCTTGTCAAGGTTAAGGTTGAAGGTATAATTGACGTGGCAAAGTACTTGAGAGATAAAGAGGGTTTCACGTACCCTTTATCCTGTAGTGCTATTGATTATCCTAAAAAAAACAAGTTTACCTTGGACTACTATGTTTTTTCGCATGACAAAG